>JAJYFX010000290.1 GCA_021785315.1 Actinomycetes bacterium
AGCTGGCCGGTTGGTGGGGGTGCTCCAAAACGATTTGCCGACCGCTCGCAGTAAGTTTACACAGAATTCCTAATCGACAAAGGTCGTCGCCGCAGAATTGTACCAGCGATGGCGCGGACCAAATCTAGTGCCTGGCTAGCCATATATAAGGTCTGATTCTCTAGCCTCTTTGGTACTCGCTGGTGTAACTCGTGTAATTCGCGACAGCTGAGTGTCGTGTCAGCTGGTCGTTCTCTTGGTTTGCACCAGTGCGAATCGAGCATAAGATCTGTGGTTAAATAACCGTCATCTCGTTTCGGGCCGTTATTTCGGATTCGCTGCGAGGTTCGGTCAGCTCAATCGACATCAAGTTGTTGCATCGATTAGATTGCCTCTCGGGTCAAGCAGCACAGTACGCAAACAGGGATGTCCGGGGGCTATTTCTTTGGCTGACTCCTCCAACTCGTTTAGCGAGTCCCTGTGCAGGATTCTAATTTCATCGAGCCGAGGATTCGTTTGAGGCTCTCCGTTGCGAATTATCTGTTTTTGCAGGGGACGAAGTTTGTTGGCCTCGAATCCAGGGATTTCCGTCAGAGTCTCCGGTGAATTGATTATTTCCAAATATTCCACAACTGCCTTGTTGCGCGAGTCGATTACGCGCCAAGGTAACTTCCTGCCCCCCAGCGTTGCCTTGGCCGCTGAAAGTTTGGCTACGGGAGTTAAGTTCGGGCTTTGGGCGTTCGCTCTGTCGATTGCAACAAGCTTGTAAACGAAGTTAGCTGTAGGTGCCCCTGAACCCGTGACCAGCCTTGTTCCAACTCCAAATCCATCAATTGGCTCAGGCGAGAGTTCATTGATGCTGTATTCATCGAGATCGCCCGAAATCACGATCTGCGTTCTTGTTGCTCCGAGTGAATCAAGCAGAGCTCTTGCTTTTCGGGATTCTTTCGCAGGATTGCCCGAATCTATACGAATAGCTCCCAAAGAGTCTCCGGCGACCGAAATTGCTTCTCTAATGGCCTTTTCTATATTGAAAGTGTCCACAAGCACTGTTGTGTCAGGCCCCTGTGCCTGGACCTGTGCCATAAACGCTTTCTTTTCGTTGTCGTGGGCCAGCATGAATGCGTGCGCCACAGTACCAGCTGTAGGAATCCCGTAGATCTGACCGGCCTTAAGATTCGAAGTGGCGGCAAAGCCAACGATATAGGCGCTTCGTGCTGCGCTTATTGCGGCATATTCATGGGTGCGCCGCGAACCCATTTCGACCAGCCGGCGCCCGCGGGCGGCCGACACCATTCTTGCGCCGGCAGAGGCGACAGCGGAATCGAAATTTAAAATCGAAAGAATTACTGTCTCGAGGAGAACTGCTGCGCCAAACGGTGCCTCGACTCTCAAAATCGGTGAAGAGGGAAAATAG
The DNA here is from genome assembly GCA_021785315.1 of Actinomycetes bacterium. Next base: position 1,397 of record JAJYFX010000290.1, read on the forward strand.
ATTTCACCCTCTCCGTATGACCAGACATTGCCCGTGAATTTGAAATTGGCTAGATACTCAATCGTTTCGTTGTTCAGGTGCTTGGTCTTTTCCAAATACTCGAGATCTTCGCTATCGAATCTGAAATTCGAAATAGCGTCAATGACGCGGCCAATTCCTGCGACAACCCCAAATCGCCGGCCCGAGGGGAGAGACCTAGCGAAGACTTCGAATGAGCTCTCGCGTGATGCGATGCCAGACTGCAGGCTAGCCTCCAGCATCGTCAGCTCATAAAAGTCCGTCAGGAGCGAAGTCGTCATTTTACTTATTCTGCATTGGGAGCACTGCCTCTAAATCTGTGAAGATTCAATTTCGGTTACGTATGCCTGCTTCTTTTTCGCCGATTTCTTAAAGAGAATGAGCAAGTAAATTGCCGAAACAGCAACGACGACAAGTGAAAATACTTCGACGGCATCCCATAGGCGAGGTACCGCAAGCCAAAAGTACTCGTCGCTGAATCGTGGAATGTTCCACAGAAGTGCTGCCGCGCCTATTAAGGCACCGTCAGGCGAGTTATGTTCTCTGAAGTATTTTTCAAGCTTCAAGAGGATGAGGAAGATTATGGCGTCCTCCGCGGCCTGAAACAACGGGACGGGAATCCGGTTCCCGATCTGACCGGCATACTGCAAGCCATACCATGCGTTTGTAGGCCTACCTCCGCCATTGATCATTAGCTGAGGCCCCAAAAGCCGCCCCATAGCCCAGGCTGAAACGAGCACTGGCGCAATCAGATCAAAAGCCTTTGCGTAGGAAAGTTGAGGTGCATAGCGGTTTTTGAGATACATCGCAGTTGGGATCGCAAATAGTAATCCGCCGTACGACGAGAGCCCTCCGTGCCAAATCAGTACAGTTTCACCTGGGTTATGAATGTAGTAACTGGCGTTTGCCACAATATGCACAACTCTTGCGCCTACAATAGCCGAACCAATGATCCAGAGAAATGACCTCTGCAGCCATTGAGTGTCGTAGCCGTTGTTTTTCAGCCTGCGGTCATAGTAGCGATAGGCAAAATAAAAAGTTATGGCCAAGCCAATCCCATAGGTATGGATCGTCAAAGGTCCAACGTGGAAAACTACGGGAATTGGCCGCATTTATAATTCCTTGTTTTTGAGATATTGCATTTGCTCAGCTAACATTCTATAGGCCGATCCACCGAGTTAAGTATCGGTGCCAAGCGTGCGGATGCGCAGATACTTGTGCAGCCTGAGATGGGCGGGCGTCGAGCTTTCGGTGTCTAGTTAAAAGTCATTGTTATCTATCTGTAAGGTTGGTCAATGGACTCAACGTCAATATTTCGCCTCGATGGCAAGGTGGCCATAGTCACCGGCGCCTCGTCGGGGATCGGAGCACACTTGGCGCACGTGCTAGCCAATGCTGGCGCTCAAGTTGTTCTGGCCGCTCGTCGCCAAGAAAAGTTAGATTCTGTAGTTTCTGATATTGGTCCAGCTGCCGCTGGGTTTCAGTGCGATGTGACCAAGGATTCAGACCTACAGGCTCTCGTCGATTTCGCTGTCGAGAAATTTAATCGGATAGATATTTGCGTCAATAATGCTGGAACGAGTGATCCTGAACCAGCCGAAAAGGAATCTCCCGAAAAGTTCAGATCTATCATGGCGATTAACCTGGAAAGCGTGTTCGTTCTCTCGCAATTAGTCGGTCGGGTGATGTTGGGTGCTGGTGAAGGGTCCATTGTCAATATTTCATCAATCGCTGGTCTGCTAGCCTCCGGCCAAATACCTCAGGCGTCATATGCCGCGTCAAAAGCAGCTGTCGTGAATCTCACAAGGGAACTAGCGGCGCAATGGGCTCGCCGAGGAGTGAGGGTCAACGCCATTGCACCCGGCTGGTTCCCGACCGAGCTGACCCACGATATGTTTGGTGATCCCCACGGCCAGGAATTTATACGCAAAAGGTGCCCCATGGGCAGGACTGGTGAACTGCGCGAACTGGACGGCGCTCTTCTACTGCTCGCCTCAAAGGCAGGCAGCTATATCACTGGCGAAACCATAGTGATAGATGGCGGATGGACGATAATTTAGGGTCCGTCACTTGGGAAAATGCTGTTTATAGTCAGAAAGTCAGAATTATCTTGCCCATCTTCCCGGGCTTGGCAAACATTTCATATGCCTGGTGTACCTCCGCGATAGGATAGGTAGCTGCTATCGTCACCGGCAGTTTACCCGGTCCGAAAAGCGGCATAACGTGCGTAGTTATCTCCTGGACGAGCGCCGCCTTGGCATGCGTGGAGCGGGCTCTAAGAGTGGATCCAAATATCCTGGCCCGTTTTGCCATAAGGATCCTGAGATCGATTTCGCTTTTGGCACCTGAACCGATCCCAATGACAGAAATCCGCCCCTCCATGGCTAGATTCGCAAGGTTGCCTTGCATATTTAGAGCTCCTACGAGTTCTAAAATTACGTTATACGGTCCGTAGTGTTCCGAGTCGGAAGGTAAAATCGGCACTGCGCCGAGTTGTCTGAGTATGTTGTGGTGCTCGACATGCCTTGCGGACGCGATTACCTGCGCGT
>JAJYFX010000011.1 GCA_021785315.1 Actinomycetes bacterium
TACGTTGCCACAACCCAGTATTCCCAAACGAACCGGTATAGAACTCACCCCTCCAACTTAGCGCCTCCATGCGGCACGCTCATTGCTATCAGGCAATTGCGCCTATCTGACAGCAGCCGTATTAATCGTGCAAAGGTGTTCGGCAATACTCAATCAATATCCAGCGCAAGCATGTCACTTACGGTCTCCCTGCGCAGCACTAGCCGGTATCCCTGATTGTTCACAAACACAACCGCCGGACGGCCAACCTTATTGTAGTTTGAGGCCATTGAGTAGCCATAAGCTCCAGTGACCGGGGTGGCAATCAAATCACCCACCTTTGTTGATGACGGTAATTGACCATCTCTGACCAGAACGTCTCCCGATTCGCAGTGCTTGCCCACTATCGTCACGGGCCTGTCGCGGCGTGCCAGCACGTTCTCAACCGCAAAGATCTCGTAGCCGCTGTCATAAAGCACCGGTCTTGGATTATCGCTCATGCCACCGTCAACGCTCACGTAAGTACGTATTCCCGGAATCTCTTTGATGGTTCCAACCTCGTACACCGTGATTGCAGCCGGCCCAACCAAGGAACGCCCGGGCTCAACAATGATTCTGGCCGTGGAAGGTATGCCTGCCAGTCTGGCGCTCTCTTTCAACGAAGCGGCCCAATCTCCAAACTCGATGATTGGCTCGCCCGCAACGTAAGGAACTCCCAAGCCTCCGCCAAGGTTAAGCTCTTCGACCTCCGCGGACGCAAAGAAGGGGGCGAGCATCTCCACCTCTTTCATGAAGGATTCCAACGCGAATATTTGGCTTCCTATATGGGCGTGTATCCCTACCAGCTTCAGTTTCTCGGAGACCCGAAGCCTCTCGAGAGCCAGTTTTGCATCACCCGAAACTAGGCCAAAACCAAACTTCGAGTCGTCCTGACCAGTCATCACGAACTCGTGTGTGTGCGCCTCGACCCCCGGCGTCACCCGGATCCAAACCTTGGCCGGGGCGTCCTTTGAAACGAGCTTCTCCAAACGGTCGATCTCGTTGAACGAATCAATGACGATACGGCCCACGCCAGCCGAGATTGCCGCTTCGAGCTCTGCGATGGACTTGTTATTGCCATGCATGACGATCCGCTCCGGCGGAAAGCCAGAACTTAGCGCTACGGCCAGCTCTCCGCCGGAAGCCACATCAATGTGCAGACCTTCTTCGGCTACCAGCCTGGCCATCGCCTTGCATAAAAATGCCTTCGAAGCGTAAGCTACGTCGCTACCGAAGTGCGTCTTTAGCTCCCTGGCACGCGATCTGATCTGCTCCTCGTCGTAGATGAACAAAGGGGAGCCGAACTCCTTGACCAAGTCTGACACCATTTGGCCGCGCATCCATAAGCCACCGTCCCGGCCGACGCCGCAACCCTGAGGCAAAAGGTACATGGGAATGGGACTGCTTGGATCAATCGCTTCCGCTGGAACACCGAACGGCCCGTTAGTCTCACCCATCACATTTGCTCCAAAGCCTCAACGCCAAGCAGGGAAAGGGCAACGCGTATCGCTATCTTGCACCCTGCCACAAGATACAGCCTTGCGTAAGTGAGTTCCAGCTCCACCGCATCTGAAATGACATAGCAGTCATGATAGAAGCTGTGAAAAAGGCCGGAAAACTCCTTCAGCCAGTTGACAATCTTGTATGGAGCCCGTTCGAGCCCGGCCTCTTCCACGACTTCCGGCAACGAAGTGATCTGCCTCAAAAGCGCCAGCTCCCGCTGGTGAATCAGAAGCGAGAGGTCTATGTCGGCCAAATCAGGCATCACTATTCCCCGCTGATCCCTTACCCGCTCTATGGAGGCCATGCGGGCATGGGCGTATTGGATGTAATAAACGGGGTTGTCCATCGACTGGGCCTTGACTTTTTCTACGTCGACTGAAGTCGCTCTGTCAATAGACGTCGACAAGGACAGAAGCCTGGTTGCCGACGGACCCAATTCATCTACGAGATCCTCCAATGGAATAAGATTCCCTTTACGCTTGGAAAACTTGAGACGGTCGCTTCCGGATAGCAACGACACCATTTGTCCCAAAAGTATCTCCAGGTGTTCGGAACCGATCCCGATCGCATCCATTGCGGCTTTTAGGGACGCCACCTGACCGTGGTGGTCGGCGCCGAAGATGTCGATTACCCTCTGGAATCCCCTTACAACGAACTTGTTGTAGTGATAGGCGATGTCACCGGCCAGATATGTGAAATCTCCCTCTTCTTTAACTAAGTAACGATCTCTGCTATCGCCGAATCTTGTTGACAGCAATATCCTCTTGTTGCCTTCTTCTACGATGAGTCCCTGCGCGTCAAGCATGTCCAATATTTCTTGGACCGCCCCGGACTCCTCGATTGAAGCCTGTGAAAACCACACGTCAAAGTGGATTCCGAGCTTGTCCAGCGAATTCCTGATAGTGGCAAGATTCCTTTCGGCCGCCCATGTGCCCGCAGCAACTATGTCTTCAGGGCCTGAGTAATGGGCAGCCATATCTGTCACGTAGTCGCCCTGGTAACCCTCTTCTTCCACTTCGCGTCCCGCCCGGCGCGCCAAAAGCGATTCGCCGAGGCGGCGGATCTGGCCTCCAGTGTCGTTGACGTAATACTCTGTCGAAACCTGATAGCCGCAGCGCCTTAGAAGCCGGGCCAACGCGTCCCCGTACGAAGCCCACCAGCCGTTTCCTACGTGCAACGGCCCGGTTGGATTAGCAGAGCAGAACTCCAGCATGACTTTTTCGCCGGCGCCAACCTTCGAGAGAGCGAACGACTCTTCGCCCAGCCTGACTGTCTGAGCCAGCTCATCATGCAAATAGCCGTAATCCAGAAATAAATTGATAAATCCCGGACCAGCTATTTCCACCCGCTGCTGATACTTGATTGGATTCTCGGCCAGATAGGCGCATATTTTCTCCGCCACCGACCTGGGCTTCTCGCCCAGTAATTTCGCAGAAACCATGGCGATGTTCGTCGAGTATTCTCCGTGCTCCAAGCGGGCCGGCCTTTCAACGACGAATTCGGTGGACTCGACCTTTAGATCGAGATAGTCCGCGGCACCGCAAAGCGCGTCTATTATCGTTTCCCGAGCTCCGCTCACCTGACCGCCACCTTTTCAAAACACCTCAAACCCATCGTAGGAATCAATTCTCGATCAATACCTTGTCCGCACCGTGACGAACCTCGAATTCGCCACACTACTCTGGCTAATGTGCCCTCGTAGCTCAGGGGATAGAGCACCGGCCTCCGGAGCCGGGTGCGCAGGTTCGAATCCTGCCGAGGGCGCAATTTTCTTAATTAGCTAGCCTAGAGGTACCTCCGGCATTTCCGCAGAAAAGCCTCAGATTGCATACAAAGCCGGCAATCCCGCCTATCGAATCGGTCCATGGGCCGCCTTTGGCGCCCGGCGGCGCGCAGAATTTAGCTCTCTCCGCCAAGGTGGGCTGACAACGCTGCCGTGATATGAAAGACTTTGTTGTCCGGATAAATACCAGACCGATTTCCACATCTTCATCCTCATCTCATACAGCACAGATAAGAATAAAACTATAAGAAATCCCTCGAAGAGTACAAGAGTGGTTGGACAATTGAGTTATTCGCTTTCGCAGCTTGCCAATCAGATACAGGGAGCACAGACGATAGGTGCAGACGTCGAAGTGCGCGGCATAGCAAGTGATTCCCGCCTGGTCAATCCGGGCGATATGTTCACCGCCATGAAGGGAAGCCGACTCGACGGTCACGATTTCGCGGCGGAAGCCATTGAAAACGGCGCCAGCTCGCTCATGGTCACCCGCCAGCTTCCTTTCGAGCTTCCTCAGGTAATCGTTCCATCGGTGCGCCACGTTCTGGGAATAGTCTCTTCCCTGGTTTACGGAGTACCTTCGTCCGAGATGAAGGTCATCGGAATTACTGGGACAAACGGCAAGACAACCACCTCCTACATGCTTGAAAATGCTCTCGAACACGCAGGAATTCAGTCCGGCCTGATAGGCACCATAGAGACAAAGATCAATGGGCAATCGATTCCGGCGATTTTCACAACCCCTGAAGCTCCATCTCTTCAATATTCCCTTGCGGAGATGTTGAAGCATAACGTGGAAGTAGCGGTCATGGAGGTCTCGTCACACGGAATCGACCAGCACAGGATCGATGGAACCCAGTTCGAACTGGGCATATTCACCAATTTGTCGCCGGAGCATCTCGATTATCACGGAACCATCGAGCAGTACTTCGCCACCAAGGCGCGGCTATTTGAACCGCACAGGTGCAAAAAGGCGCTGATCTGCGTAGATGACGAGTGGGGGCTTCGTCTCAGCCATCAGATGCAGGTTCCATACGTGACCTTTGGCAGCTCGACGCTTGCCGACTACCAAATCGAGGACATCAAGATTACCCACGATGGAACATTGTTCATGCTCAAAGGACCCGACGTTTGCACCGAAATCTTCTCTCCAATCGTCGGTGCCTGCAACGCTCAAAACGCGGCAGCTGCCTTCCTGGCTCTTCATCTCTTGGGAATGGACACAAAAGCAGCTATTGCGGGAATCATGAGTTGCGAAAGCGTGTCCGGACGATTCCAGAGAATTGAACTCGGCCAGCAGATCGAGATCATAGTCGACTATGCCCACACGCCGGGAGCTATCAGGTCGCTGATTGAAACGGCCAGATCGCTTGCTCCGCCGGGCTCCGAGGTCTATATAGTCGCGGGGGCAAGAGGGGGCCGAGACAGGCTGAAGAGACCAGAGCTCGGCAGGGCCCTGGCAACGGCAAATCACGTTATACTCACCGTTGATTCGCCGGGCGACGAAGACCCCGCGACAATTGTCGAACAGTTGATCGCCGGCACTATTGACGTGCCAGAAGGCCGAATCTCCGTCGAATTGGACCGAGAGAAGGCAATCGGACTCGCCATCAGCTCGGCTTCGGAAAATGATACGGTACTCATCGTCGGACGCGGCCACGAGAAGAGTCTGCGGATAGGCAACCGCAAGATCCTTCTTGATGACGTCGAGGCGGCAAAGCAAGCGGTGAAGACTCTGGGCTTAGCCGATTCGCAAGATCGCGCTTACGCAGCACGGTGAGACCGAATATATTGCCGCCTCCCCGGAAACTTGCCGTATCTCGCACTGCTTCTGTGAGACCAGGCCTCCCAACGAAAGGTGCCGTTGCGATGCGTCGTTTGCCTTAAATACGCGATGGTAGGATTTACAGGAATAGAAATAACCCAGACAATTTAATCGCCATCGACATTTCGCCTTCTCAGCAAAAAGGAGCGGGAAGACCACAGCTTCCAACGTTAGAGTCGGCCACCTGTGGTAGTCCAGATCAACTTATGTCCAGACCAACTATTAGCGTAGTCATTCCCACCTACAACTCACAGGAAACTATAAAAGGCGCACTGGAATCGGTATACTCCCAGCGCGTTCCGCCTGACGAGGTCTTGGTGATAGACGACGAATCGAGCGATAACACTTGCGCAATAGTCACTTCAAACTTTCCGGAAGTGCGCCTAATCAAAAAACACAACGGAGGGCCTTCCTCCGCCAGAAACCTGGGAATCAAGAATGCGAAGTCAGAGTGGATAGCCTTCCTTGACGCTGATGACAACTGGGCGAATGACAAAAACGAAATCCAGCTGAGTGAGATTGCCAGAAATCCTAAAGCGGTCCTAATCGCTTCCAACTGGACGGAATCTGCAAGGCCGCTGTTGGATTCCCAGAAGGCCAGGCCAGCCGAAGTCGCAACCAAGAAACTTTGGACCTCGGAGATCCTGGTGCTCAACCGTTTCCAAACCTCAACCGTTATCGCCCGCCGTGCACAGCTTGATCAATTAGGTGGCTTTCTAAGCGAACTTGACGGAGCCGAAGACTGGGATATGTGGCTGCGGCTTTCAAAACTGGGAGAGATTGTACTAATCGAGGAGCCTCTCGTCCTTTACCGCAATAGTGAGAGCGGGTACTCAAAGAACCTCGCACGGCTGATGCTAGCCATGCAAAAGATGATGGTACGCGAGTCAGGTGAAATGTCCATCAACCCGAGACTGTTCAGGAAGATCTGGGCCTGGCATTACTTGCGCTACCTCGTAGGCTTCCTGTTGCTCAAAGATGCGAAGGGGGCAAGGACGTGCATCGTTTCTGCAGTCAAAGCCGGGCTCGGTCCTCAACTCCCTTCGGCAGCCTGGACTTACCTGATCCCGTTTCTGTCGCTCAGGATGCGAAGACGGTTCCGGAAATAGATAACAACACTGGAGACCCTGCTAGGTCGAACTCTCGTCCTTTTTCATCTTTGCTTCGTAGGTTTCATCGATTGCCTTTTCGCGGCGCTTCCTATAGATGACGAAGCCGACAATTGCGACAAGCACAAGTCCAAGCAGCACATAGGACACATCTCCAGCCACCTTTTCCACCTGCTTGTAGCTTTGGCCGGCAAGAAAGCCCAGAAGCGCCATCGAAACAGCCCAGGCTATTCCGCCCGTCACGTTGAAGATAAGGAAGGTCCGATATCTCATTCCGGCCACACCCGAGATACCGGGAACAAGCACCCTTAGGGTGGTGGTAAAACGCCCGACAAAGACACCGGGGCCACCCCTGCGCACCATGAACTCTTCCGCACGGGCTAGGTGCGCCGGCTTCACGAAATGGGAGAGCCTGTTGTTTATCAACGACCGGCCCCATTTCTTACCAATAAAATAACCTATGCTGTCTCCGACGATTGCGCCCGCTGATGCAGCCAGCATTATAAAGATCAGCGACTCCCTGTGCTCAAAGGCAAGCACGCCCGCCACGATGACCACGGTCTCTCCTGGAAAAATAAATCCAAGAAAAATAGAGGCCTCTGCGGCAGGAAGCAGAAAGACCAGGAACAGGACCAGCCAGCCATGAAGTGTCAAGATGTAGTTTGCGATGCTGCTCATCTGTAGAACCCTAGCTCTTCATGCCGATAATTTGCTGAGAATTGATCCGGTTGGGATCCGAGGCGTCTGAATTATCTCCGAGGGGGCTGAAAGGTCTGCGCTAGATGGAACCTCCACGCCGCGACTCAAGGGTTACATTAAGTGCCGTAGAGATAATGAAGCTGAGACCCACAACGGCCAACCATGCTCCAAACACCAAGCTCAGCGCCGTAAGGGCCGAACCCATTCCTAAAACAAAAGGCCAGATGGTATTGGATGGAAATGCACCAACCGCGCCCGAGCCTTCGGCCAGGGTTGCTTCCGGACGGTCTTCGGGACGCAAGGGCATCCTACGAACCCACCAGCTAAAGTACAGTCCCGGCATGATTCCGAGTCCGGCAGCTGCGAAAAGCATGACAGACCCGCCAGCCTCACCGGACCAAAGAAAATAAATAACCATAATCGCGAAAAAGAAGATCCCGACAAGCATGTAGACGCCACGTTCACTTTTCATCGGGATTTCTCCGATTGCTCGATATTCCCAGCCTTCGTGCCATTGTGGGACGCTTTGTGATCGGCTGCCTCAGGGTGGTTCATATCCCACACGGGACGCTGGGACCTAATCGGCGGAAGCTTTTCAAAATTGTGGTGCGACGGCGGAGAATCCGCCGCCCACTCCAGGGTATGGCCGTCCCAAGGATTCGCGGAGGCTGGAATCGGCTTTCTCCAAGAAATCCACATGTTTGCCATCCAAACAATGAATGCGAATCCTGTGATGTAAGCGCCAACGGAAGAGATCCTGTTTAGAGTCGTGAAATGGTCAGCTGGAAGATATTCGGCGATACGTCGCGGCATGCCTTGCAAACCAAGGAGGTATTGCGGAAGAAATGTCACGTTAAAGCCGATAAATATCAACCAGAACTGCAGCTTTGCAAGGCCTTCGCGGAACATTCGGCCGGTCAACTTGGGATACCAGTAAAAGAATCCGCCAAATCCGGCGAACACCGTGGTTCCAAACAGCACCTGGTGGAAGTGGGCTACTACGAAGTAGGTGTCGTGGGTAGCAAAGTCAATCGGAGGGGACGCCAGCAAAACACCGGTAATTCCACCCATGGTGAAAACAACGATGAATCCTATGACAAACAGCATGGGCGACTTGAATTCCACTTGACCGCCCCACATCGTTCCGATCCAGGTAAATATCTTTATTCCTGTTGGCACCGCTATCAAGAGCGACAGCGCGCTGAAGAATGGCAGCAGCACCGTCCCGGTGGTGAACATGTGGTGCGCCCACACGCCTGTTGAAAGACCTGCGATTGCCAAAGTAGCAAAGACCAGGCCCTTGTACCCGAATACTGGTTTCTTTGAAAATACCGGAACAATTTCACTCACCATTCCAAAAAATGGCAAGGCGAGAATGTAAACCTCGGGGTGTCCGAAGAACCAGAACAAGTTCTGCCACAACACCGGCATGCCTCCCCCGGCCACCGAATAGATGTGGGTTCCCAGGTGCCGGTCAGCATAGAGCATGATCAAAGCAGCGGTGAGAACGGGGAATGCGATCAAAATCAAGAGCCCAGTCACAAGCATGTTCCAAACAAAGATCGGCATCCTGAACATCGTGAGCCCAGGTGCGCGCAAATAAAAGGTGGTTGTGACCAGGTTGACGGCAGTGAATATCCCCGAAAACCCAACCAGCATGATCGACACGATCCAAAGGTCCGGGCCAGCGCCTGGAGAGTTAGTCGCGTTCGACAGCGGCGCATACGAAACCCAACCAAATGCCGCAGCGCCGGAGGCCGTGAGAAAGCCAAGCAACATGCTGATCCCACCCGTAAGATATAGCCAGTAGGACAAGGCATTGAGGCGGGGGAAGGCCATATCCGGAGCGCCAATTTGCAGAGGAAGGATGTAGTTCGCAAATCCACCGAAAGCAAATGGGCCGGCAAACAGATACAGCATCATTGAGCCGTGGATAGTGAAGAGCTCATTGTAGGTCTGCTGAGAGACAAAGTGATTGTTGGGTGCGAACAGCTGAGTTCTGATCAGCATTGCAAGCGCTCCGGCGATAATGAAGAACACCAGAGACGTGTACATGTAGTTCTTACCGATGATCTTGTGGTCGGTCGAGGTTAGCCAAAGAAGAACGCCTTTTGGCTCTTCGTCGTGATGGGCTTGACCGCCATGAGGGGCACCAATTTCCTCATCAATGATTGTCATGCTGTCACCTTTTGCTGCTGCGAAGTTAGCCAATTATTGAATTCTGCACTGCTTACAACTCTTACGTGGAAAAGCATTTCTGCATGGTACAGGCCACATAACTGGGAGCATCGACCCACGTAAGAACCTGTTCTTGTCGGTGTAAAATCGAAGTAGTTAGTAACCCCTGGCAGCGCATACCGGGAAAAGTTGAATGCCGGTATATAAAAGCCATGCACCACGTCGTTCGAAACAAGCTTAATGGTCGTTGTTTCACCTTCAGGCAGCTCGAGTGTCGGATAAATGGCTCCATGAGGAATGACATCGACGCCTCCGGGATATTCAAACTTCCATCCCCACTGGAATCCCACAACCGTCACTCTTAGAGACGGATGTGAACTGACGGCAGTGATTTCATTTTCTGAAACGTAGGTTGCTGCGAATAATCCGATGACGATCAGTATTGGAATAATTGTGTATATCAGCTCCCATTTCAAATTCGAATGTGTCTGCGTTGGGATCTGATCTCCGCGCCTTCGAAACCTGAAAAGAGCGTACACAAGCGCCCCCCAGGTGACGGCTCCGACAACGATGGCGGTGAGGATAAATCCCTGCCACAGGTGGAACTCGTTCTGCCCTTGGGTGGTGGCGCCCCGGAAGGCGCCAAAAGCGGGCAAATTACAGCCAGTTAAAAACAGCGCCCCAAGCGCCAGGCCGATAATATTCCTTTTCGGAGAGCCGGCACGTTGCTTAATTATTGTCCCAAATGTAGCGCCGGCGCTCAATTTATCTTGCTGCACGATACCCAGTTCCATTCATGCTAAATTCCAACGCTTCTCAAATATCTCAGTCCCATGTGCGGTCCAGGACTTTAGCAATTGGCCACGCACATCGATATTTCGCGGTGTCGCAAAATCGATGATCCGCATTACTTTTCTTCCTCTGAATCCTTGCGTCCTTTGGGCATTTTCCAGTTGTGAGGGCTGAAAAGCCCGCCACCAGCACCAGGCGTGCCGCGAGGAACCTTATTAGCACCTGATCCTCCATCTGGCTGCTCCTCGATCTCCTGCGGTATCACCGCTGTGACGGAAGATCTACTTGATGCGGGGTTTTCCAGGGTGACGCCGCCTTCTGCCTCGTTGCCGTGAAGCTTGGCCTCTTCCGGCAGGGGCTTGGGCTCGCTGCCGTGCAAAGCGCTGAGCTTCATGTCAACCTCAAGCCTCGGTCCAGACTCTTCGGCAGAGTATTCGCCCTCCGGAGATCTAAATACCACCATTGCTTTCCTGGGCTTGCCGGCTTTCGGAGCGGAACTCGCCTCCCGGGCCACTTTGTAAGCTACGTATGCAGCAACCGGAGGAATCACAAATATCAGGACCCGGAACGCCCACAGTACAAAGTTGAGCGAAAGGCTGAACGCATTGGCCAGCACGTCCGTCGATGACGCAAAGAAGAGAACCATGTAGAAGGCCATGACTCCAACCCCAATGGACGTCCTCCAGGCATTATCCCGCGGATTGTCCAAAAGGTTATGAGCCTCGTAATCCTTGGTAAACCACCGCTCGATCCAGGGCCAAGCCATCAAAAGACCAAAGGTAACTCCAGGCAACAGCACCGCCGGGAAAAAGATCGTTGGAATCATGTGACCGAATCCAGTTATCTCCCACGACGGGAACAACCTCAGCGCACCGTCCAGCCATCCCATGTACCAGTCAGGCTGGACGGCATATGAAACCTTGTAAGGAATGTATTGACCGTACATCCAAATCGGATTGATCTGCACCAAGCCGCCCAGTGCGGCGAGAACAGCCGCCGTCAGAAAAAAGAATCCTCCAGCTTGCAAGGCATAGGCAGGCCACATTGCAACTCCGACAACATTATTCTCGGTTCGCCCCTTGCCTTTGAATTGGGTGTGCTTTTGATGCCACATGATGGCCAGGTGGGCGCCAAGAAGGCCAGCCATCAGGGCTGGGATCAAGAGTATGTGAATGGTGTAGAACCTTGGAATAATCGAATTTCCGGGGAACTGCCCTCCAAAAAGAAACGAAGCGAGATAACTGCCTACCACCGGAATCGACAAGGTGATGGAATAGGCAATTCTGATTCCCGTGCCCGAAATGAGGTCGTCGGGCAGAGAATAGCCAAGGAATCCTTCGAGGATTGCCATCATCAAAAGCAGGGAGCCAATCAGCCAGTTGATCTCCCGAGGCTTGCGAAACGCACCCGTGAAGAAGATCCTCAAAAGATGAACCACGATTGCCGCCACGAAAACATTGGCCGCCCAGTGGTGCATTTGGCGCATCACCAGCCCCGCTCTCACGTTGAACGAAAGATTAAGCGTGGAAGCGTAAGCCTGCGATACAACGTGGCCGTCAAGCGGAGCGTAGCTGCCGTGATAAATGGTGTCCGCCGTGGAAGGCACGAAGAATAAAGTCAGGAAGACCCCGGTGCCCAGCAAAACAAAAAAGGAGTACATGGCGATCTCGCCAAGCATGAACGACCAATGATCCGGAAATATCTTGTTCAACGATTTCCTTGAGAACTTGGCTATTCCCAGTCTCTCATCAGCCCAGTCAATCGGTTTGTAATTCATGCTCGCTCCCAAAACCCGGGGCCAATCGGCTCGTCATAACCGGCTTGAGCCCTCAGATAACCCTGGGAATCGATTTCCAGAGGAAGCTGAGGCAAAGGACGCGGAGCGGGTCCAAATACCGGATTTGCGCCAGTCATAACATCGAACAAAGACTGGTGACAAGGGCACAACAGCTGTTGGGTGAGTTCCTGATACAATCCGACCGGACAACCTGCATGGGTGCACACTTTGGAGTATGCAAGGTAGCCCTGCGGACCCCAGGATTCACGCCCCGGCTTGGTCACAATGTCCTCAAAGGACGGCCTGATGAGTACGGTCTGAGATATGGCCCCACCCGCGTGACCTTCAGGAAATACTGTCAGTATCCCGCCAATCTCAAGGTCCGTCGCCCGGACCTTGGTCCCGTCGCTACGAACAAGAGCGGACCCCTTCTTCCAATTTGTCACAAACAGCATCTTCTTGGGCTGAGGGCCAAGCGAGCGTATGAACGGGAAGAGTGTTATCACTCCAAACGCCGCTACCGAAGCACCCAGCAGCTTCGCCAGAAAGCTTCGGCGCTCGATGAGTTTGCTTCCGCGCTCAAGCGACTCAATAAGCACTTCCCGCTCAGAGGCCGGACTTTTCAGCTCCTCGCGATCTTGAACATAGGGACCCTGAGGAACTAAATATTTACCCCATGCTACGATTCCAAATCCCAGACCGCCAAGGGTCACAAACAGCAAAACCCCTTCAACTTGGGTCTGTCCCCCTTGCCAGTAAACAACTCCCAGCCCTATTGTTGCAATGAGCGAAAGGGCAAAGCTTATTCCAACGACATTTTCAAAACGGCGCTCAGAAGTTCTAGCCAGACGTTCCTGATCTAGTTTGTCAAATTCCGGAGTCGAGCTACTCAATGCGCCCGACCTCCAATCCAATAACCAGCTAACATCAGCGACCCCAAACCAATAAGAATTCCCACGAAACCTTCAGTGACAGGACCTATGTGTCCCAGACCAATTCCACCGGCATTGTTTGGATGCTGCAGATACTTTACGTATCTAGCTATATCTGCAACCTGCTGATTGCTAAAGTTGCCAGTTCCAAATCTAGGCATGTTGCCCGGGCCTGTGCGAACTGCCTCCGCGATCTGTGTCGGTGTGGCAGGATATAGCGATGGTGCATATATCGAATCCGCAAGTGCGTCACCAACCCCGGTAATGGTGTGGCAAGCAGCACAGTTAGCTGAAAACAAGCCTTCCCCTGCGCTGATGGACGCCGCACCGAGATTAACTATAGGAATAGCTGGCCCCCCTTTTGCCAATGACGAGACATACGCGTCAATTGCAAGGGTCTGCTGCCTGGTGAATCTTGAAGGCTTGGAAACTGCTTGAATTGTTGGATCTGCCAAGGGCATACGCCCGGTCGAAACCCAAAAATCAATAGTTGCAGCTCCGAGTCCTTGAAGATTGGGAGCGCGGCTCGAACCCCCTGCAGTGTCACCGTGACAGCTTGAACAGTTCTCGACGAAAAGCGTCTTGCCGAGTGCGATAGTTGACGGATTCAATTTCAAATAGGTGATCGGCGCGCTTCCAGATCCCCCGGTACCACCGTATGTCACCGAATTAGCACTACCCGAGCTTGCCGAGCCAGACGAGGTAGACGCGCTTGCCCCTTGTGAGAACAGTGCCACTCCGCTGATTGAAGCTCCAATTCCAAGCGCCACTGGCAACAATACGTGCCTACCCAATTTCTTATGGATTTTCAAGGCATTATCTCCTAGTGGACCAGGAAAATGGTCGCGTAAAGAGCTATCCAAACTATGTCGACAAAGTGCCAGTAGTAGCTAATTGACTGCATTACCGCAAGCAGGCCCGGGTCCTTCGAGTTGCCGGCAACTCTTATCAAAAGAAATGCCATGGCAACGAGTCCCAGAAAAACGTGCAGACCATGAATACCGGTCATCAAAAAGAAGAGCGAGCCGAATGCGTTCGTAGAGGTCGAAAACAGTACGTGAGTCCATTCGTAAAGCTGGTTGCCCAAAAAGGCAAACCCCATCACCATCGTGATGACAATCCATAGGCGGGCAGATGCCCGCCTGTCATGCTCAAGGTCATAGACAGCCTTTTGCATTGAAAATGAGCTGAGAACTAGAACTATCGTAAAAATTCCCGACTGGAGAACATCAAGTTTGATGCCACCCAATGGCCAAGGGCCAGTCGCATTCGCCCGAATTGAATAGTACGCGGCAAATAGTCCGGAGAAAAACATCAACTCCGAACCGAGCCAAACCATGGTGCCGACCCCGAGCATGGTTGGCTTGTTGAACCGTATGCCCTCTCTAACGGGTTCGACAGAAGTTGAAAGTGCTTGAGTCATGAATCCGTAAAACTACCCTTCATCCCCTATGCGCTGAATATTAAGTTTTCTGCCGTAATTTTCCTATACCCTTTTTCTGCTGCAATATCAAATCAACAATAACATCCGGTACGTCTTTGTTATGCACAATAACTAAACGCTTAGTTGTTCTAGTCATTGCCACAAAAAGAGCCTGCGGGTTCAAACCGGGTGAAGAGAGCAACCGGTTTGCCCCGGCAATCACCACAGAATCGAATTCCAGACCCTTTGCTTCATGGATCGAAAGAACCGATACCGCAGCTTCCATTGAGGAGGAAAAGACCAGCCCAGCCTGCGAAAGTCGCTCTACATAAACCGGCTTCTCATCGACGGGAACTATCACCGCCACAGTGCCCGTACCCACTCGGTCACGCTCAGCACGCACAACCTCGGCTAACGACGCAAATAACTCGTCTCCGTCCGACATAAAAATCTCCACGGCTTCGCCACTTCTGCGAATTGGCGTCGTAGGTTTTAGCTCCGGAGCAAATTCCTTCAAGAGGCCTTCGGCGATATC
>JAJYFX010000291.1 GCA_021785315.1 Actinomycetes bacterium
GCCCTGGGACCCAAGGGCCTGCGCGTCCTGAGGACATACGCAGAGAGTGAGTGAGGTTACGCTCAATGACGGAGCAAACCCACGGCAATTGAGATCAAGATCAGTGCACCCGGATTTCATCCTCGAGATCGAGAGATTTCTAATCCAGTGTCTGTATTAGAAATGATTGTTGACGCCATAGACCGTCCGTGATAGTTTCTTAGGGAGTACTCCATTCTGAAGAGTACTCGATCAATTGTAAGAATGGAGTCGGCCAATGTGGTCACGACAGCTTTCGAAGTTGGGCTTTAGGATTTGTCTCGGTGCGGCTGCGCTGAAAGGTAACCCATTGGAACGGGCTGTGGTGAAACTACCTGAGAGAAGTCATCGATTCCTATTTTTGTGTGCGGCAATGCTCTTGTCGATCGCTCCGACGATCATGATAGCAATGCCAGCAGAAGCTGCTACTAGAACCACTCCATCGGTTTCAGTCAATAACTCACCAATCCAAGTTGGAACGATCCTCGCGACGTATCCTCGTACCTCAAAGGGGTGCATTCTGCCGTCGAAGGGCCTGCCTAACGTAAAGCTCAATTGGAAGATGGGGGCACCGACCCCGTACGTCAACGTTCGTTTGAACAAACAGTGTCAATTTGTTGTTACGGCGACTGGGACGGATGCGGCCGAAACACCGATTGGACCAGCTACGGATAGTGTCGCTTCCCGGTTGCTCCGACAAAAATCAAAGACGGTTACAGCACCACAACTCCAGTCAACCGCGACCTGTAGCTACCAGGACCATGTTGAGGTCGTTGATTTGAGTAGTTTCACGACAAACGCTGAAGTCACGAACTGGATGAATTACAATTATCAATGTGGAGGCAATACTTTGTATAGCGGTTCTACAAACTCGAACTGCTACTGGAACGCCTTGATAGGTTACGAGCTGTATGATTGCAGTGCAAGTTGGGACTACTTCAGCGGAGGCAGCGCCGAGTCGTACGGAAGTGGATTTGATCAGAATAATCCCTACCCGGGAGTCTTTTATCAGGGTACGCTCGGCGTAACTAATACGATAAACGCGAGCACGTGGGAAATTACTGCCAATTGTAGCTGGGGTGGTACCCTTGCAAACAGTGGTGATACATTTCACTGTGCAGCCTACTCAGGGTAGAGAACCGGGAAGATCCAATACAAATGGTCCTAAGAATTCTTATATCCATGTTGGGAATCGTGAACTTCTATTACTTCGTGATGGAACTTCTGCATAACAATGGCTCCCCGTATGTGTATGTATTATGTGCAATAACCTTGTTAAACTTTGGTGTTTGTTTCTCCTATGTGCGATATAGAAAAAAATGGACCTAAACGACCAACGGCTAGGTAATTCGCTTCTGAGGACAAGTAAAGGGCCTTGACTCTTGAATAATCACTTGGAAACAAAAACCCTTCTCATATTTGTGGTTCTAGAAGGCTTACCCGCACTAGTTCTTTCCTCCTGCGCGAAATGCTCTGAGCCATTATGTGACCGTTTTGGGCACATGCCAACATCAAGCGCAAGCCGTTACCCAAAAATCGTTTCCTATGTTCAACAGATCTTAAATACCCAGATCGCTAAAGACCAGCAAGCAGAGTGGTCTGACCCGTCTTATATTGCACCAGAGAGTCAATGGTCAAGCTGTATGGCTCAAAAGGGTTTTTCATTCAAAACTCCAAACGGCGTGCCCTAACTGGAGTGGGGAAACAGCCGAATATTGACCAGATCCTGCTGCCGGAGACAGTTCCCGCTCCCGCTCCCGGATATGAGAACGAATCTTTGCGTAAGGAACTGGGAACTCTGCCGTGGTTCACCCCCACAATAGGTCCCAAGTTACGTTCTCTCAGCCAGAAAGAGTTTAGTTCGTCGTCTCTATCTGGACCTGTTCGAGATTGGGCTGCTTGTCTGGCTTCAAGCGGAATCATCGTAAAATCATATAACGGCGCAGCAAATCAGATAATCGCGACGAGCCATCAGATCACTTCTGTCCAAAAAGCCCAGCAACTCCGGATACGAGAGATCCGAACAGCGACATTAGACGCTCAGTGCTATATTCGTTATCTTCACGCGCCTCAGCGCAAATGGGAGACTTCGCAACTGTTCCGCTTGGTCCAGAACTATCCGAGTTACAAGCTAGGATTGGAAGCTGCATTGAAGTCTTAGGTAGTGGATGTTGTTGGGTCAACCAAGATGCTGGCGCAGGAAGGCCAAAGAGCAGCATTACTACTTGAGAGGGGGAGGCGGACCCGGGCAGGAGGGAGCAAAGACTGCGGTCCCAGGTATTGTGCCGTCACTTTGCATCTGGTGTATTCCTCCAGCCAGATGGTATAGCTCTGCGTTGAAGAAATCGGTAGTGACTGTCGCCACCACCTTCTCGTAGGGACTGGCTATATCGTAGCCATCAAGGTGGTCAGCGCCCTGGAGACAGTTGAGATATTTGGGCGAAGTGGCACTAGCGAAGTAGTCGTTGGTCCATTGGGAGTAGTTAGTCTTGTCGTTTGTTCCCTGGAAGGCCAAAAGAGGCGGGGATCCAGATGGGAACCACGAGGCTCCGGGTATACCGTATTCCGCTCCCGAGAGTACCACCACGGCCTTGACACGTGAATCAAGGTAAGTGGTGTTATAGCCTGCCGCGAGCGCCGTATTGCCACCATCAGACTGGCCCACCACCGCTACTTCCTCCGGGTTCACCATTGCTGAAAGCATTTGGTTAGGCTGAGATGAGAGCTGCTCCAAGGCAGTGATGGCGTAGGTCACGTCACCCGGCTGGTTTATTAGGTCATTTTCGGTTGGGCCACCAGAAGCTCCAGGTTTAGTGCCTGGGAAAGTGAGAGCAGCTACAACAAAGCCAGAGTGGGCCCAGTGCTCAAGGAGAAGTTCGTAGCTCAGGGTGGGCTGATCAAAGCCGGGGCCGAATACCAACAGAGGGAATGGTCCGTCACTTTGGGCGGGCGGGGCGGCTGACTGCTGGCCGTTGGGTCCTAGGCGGGCCGCCGGATAGAGAATGTTGGCAACCAGGACCCGGGGAGAGCGGGTTTGCCCGTTCGCCATTATGACCACGGTCTTCTCCCCCTCGACCCAGGACTTACTAACTTCACCCACGGCATAGGTGCGCTTTCCCTGAGGCAAAGTGGTGGTGGTGCTAGCAGTAGTAGAGGGGTCCGTTCTTGGGGTCAAGGTGGTAGCCGTTAATCGAACTGGGTTGACTGTTTCTCGAGCGACTACGGCCACACAGACGACGACAAGAGCAACGACCGAGCCAGCCGCTAGAACTAATAGGCGGCGGAGATGTGAACGTCGTTCACGAAGCAAGGTCCGTTTGACCCTGCGCGGTTCTGGTTCGGTATCCTGCCGGTGGTTGATATTACGGTTTGTCATTAGATGTTAACCTCGAATAAGTTTGCGCGACAGAGGTCTCGCCCAATTGCCCGGTATACCGTTGAGCGGGCAATAGCAAACGCTCATTTGGATTGATAAATATGGAAGTTGATATGTAGAACAGATCTTCAACACATTCTAGAGCACAAGTTGTTTTATATGAGAGTACTCTACCTTGAATACGTAAAGAAAGTTCTCACACGCATCCACACAGTTGACGCGTACAGGCAACTGGGCGACTTCGACTCCCGTCGAACGCATGAGTCAATTATTTGGGTGCGTGTGAGAACTTTCTTTACGTATTCAAGCGGCAACCTCACCACATCATCAGGCTGGATTCTGAACGTTCGCTGATCTCGATCTGCCGAATCAGCTGAACTCCCGATGTCACTGGTACTGTGGCCACTGGGAGGACGGCAACGACACCAAGGATGCCAACCTGCTCAGGTTGAATGAATTGGAGTAACCAGAAACTACTCCCGGTTGCCCTTTGACAACGATCATTGCCATTTCTTTGTAAGTCGGGGGGGTACACTGACAACCGATTG
>JAJYFX010000292.1 GCA_021785315.1 Actinomycetes bacterium
AGCTACCATTTGACCATCTGACGATATGACTACCATATCCGATATTTCCCGCAACCACGACAATTCCGGGCTCCGTGGTCTAAAACCACCGGCCAATTCAGCTGATCTTCCCTCGTCGATTAACACTCCTACTACCCTCGTCGATGAAAGCATTAATGGCCCTAGGTCGGGAGGCATACTGCCCTTGCCAAATAAGTCGGCACCGGAACCTGACCACAGCGCGACGACGAGAGTATCCCTGGCGGGAGCTACACCTCCAAGCTTTCCGGCGGATACGATGACGGCTATCCCGCGGAGCTGTTGCCGCCATTCGCTCAATTCTCTTGCCGGAACGCCTACTTGGACCAGCAATACGTCGTCGCCTTCATTGCGGAACATCGGACTGCCGCTTCCAGTCGTTGTATTTGCCAGAGACGTCCTGGATCCTTTCACAAGGTCGCCACCATGACATCTTGACGCGCGATCAGCGCCTCTTGCGCGCCGTCGGCAAACGGCTGGTCTTTCGAGAGCAGGAGTGAGGCTGCGCGCACCTTTTGGCTCGCCGAATCCAGCGCTGGAGGCTCTGAATTCGTTTCGTGCAGAGCAAGGGCTGCCTTCGCCATGCGGCGCCTTGCCAATATTATGCCCACGTCAGACGTCCCAAGGTGTTCCCTAGATCTATCCTGGATAGGACCAATGCTCTCCTGCAGAGCCGTATCTTGCATGCCGACGCCGAAAATTCCACTGTAAGACCGCTTCTCCTCCTGAGCGGTCCTATCAACCAAATAGTCATTCCGCTTGTTTGCAACGGTGCGAAATGTCCCTGGTTCGAGCGCGGCATGTATTCCGCTCCCTGACTTTATGCCTTCGACCTCATGGTCGATAAGTTCCCGATGAGGATGAAAATTGATGCTCCACACTATGCAGTTCTCGTCATCTACAGGAACCCAAGCATGTCCCCCCATCGCATGGTCGCCAAATGGCGGTATGAGGGTAAACCAGGGCAAAATGAATTGGGTAATTCGCCAGTAGTACTGATCTTGTTCCGCTTCCCGCCTCGCACCGATTAACAGGCCACCCGCGGATTCCACCACCTCGAACTTCGGATGGGTGTCAGCGCGCAGGTACTGATTTCCTTTTGCGGCCATGAAGAGGGGCTCCTGTTCGAGATCATATCTGTGCAGAAATGAGACGTGGCTGGAATCAATTCCTCCTTCAAGGGCCTGCATATAATTCGACTCTTGAACTCTCTTCGTCACGTAACGATAGGATTCTGGCAGGAGGCTCCATTCCAGTTCGGGAAGCGATGGCCTCAGCTCCTTCGGACCCATATAGGCCCAGATAACGCCACCCCTAATTTCGCACGGGTACGAAGTCACATTGATTCTCTCCTTGAACCTGCTCTGCTCAGGCTCTGAAGGCATGTCTATGCATCGCCCCGAAACGTCGTACATCCAGCCGTGAAACGAGCATCGCAGGCCTTCGCCTTCGTTGCGCCCGAAGAACAGTGAGGCTCCCCTGTGCGGACACCACTCTTGCACCAGCGCAATGCGGCCGTTCTCGTCACGGAACCCAACAAGCTCCTCACCCATGAGCTTGACACGGACTGGAGCGCAACCGGGCCTCGGAAGCTCGCTTTCGAGTAAAGCCGGCACCCAGTAACGGCGTAGGTAGTTGCCCATAATGGTGCCGGGACCGGTTCTAACCAGCATTTCAATCTTGTCCATATCTGCCATGCGATTCCCCTCAAGCTCTTATTTTGGGTCAATACTAACACCACGAATAAAGCTAAAAGAAGAGGTTTGATCGGCTTGACCTGCGACACAAAATGGCTCCGCAGCATCTTTTCAAGATGCGACACACTAGTGAATTGACCTTGGAAGCGTACAGTGCTTTTGTCACGCATTCTCTGTTATTAGCATCGATACCACGGGCGTGAATCAGGAAAGAGCTGGCGTTGCCTCGGCTTTGCCGTAACTGCGGGCGACGATATTCTCGGTATTCACGTCAGACCCGGAAATCGTCGAAAAGATCTTTCCATCTCTGAACACCAGCACTCTGTCGCTCAAGCTGGCGACGTCCTCATACTGCTCCGACGAAAATATCACCGTTCCGCCTCGGGATGCGAATTCACGCAGAATCGCAATAATGTCCTGACTTGCGCCAATATCAACGCCGGCTGTGGGCTCTTGAAGCAGTAAAATCTGCGGTCCGCTTCCCACCCATCTGCCGATCAAGGCCTTCTGCTGGCTTCCACCGCTCAGTGCAGAAAATGGCAAGTGGGGAGAAGACACTTTAATTCGAAAACGATTTAGGACTGACTGGACGATTGACACCTCGTCCCGGGAATGAAGCCAGCGCATTTTCCCTACCAAGGTTCCAAGAACCGGCAGAGTGACATTTTCCGATACCGAGGCTGAAAGCACTCCACCCGCCCGAATCCGATCGCCTGATACAAATGCAAGGCCATTTAGTCGCGCTCTGACCGGATCCGGGACAAAGGTCCTGCCGCGAACAGAAACAGAACCGGAGTCCGGCCTCTGAGCACCATAAAGTAAAAACGGCAACTCCTCATGTCCTGCACCCATTAGCCCAGTGAGCCCAAGAATCTCTCCGCGCGCAACCGAAAATGACGCGCATTTAACGATCCTGCCGGAAAGATCCTTTACCGAAATAATTTCCTCGCTGTTAGAAAAATCTTTCTTCCCCGCCTTTTCAGTCTTTACAATACTGCGCCCAACCACCAGCTCAGCAAGACTGTCGTAGCAATGAGCACCTATATCATCCGAGGCAACCAGTTTCCCGTCGCGCAGAACCGAAACCCGGTCCGCGAACTGCAATGGTTCTTCCAGGTGGTGGGTTACCAAGAGTACGCCCACGCCATGTTTTGCAACCTGTTTGATGACATCGAAAAGGCGGCGCTTCTCCTCCTCGGGCAAGGCTGCAGTCGGCTCGTCTAAAATCACCAGACCGCCGCCCTCACCTTCAGAAGATTCTCCCCGAGATACATCTTGGAAGGCGCGTATAACTCCAATTACGCTGCGCTCAGCAGCCGATAGCCTTGACACAGGCGTATCCGGACTCAGATCCAATCCAAAGGAGGAAAGCAGCCTATTGACCGTCCGCCGCTCACGTGACCATCGGATGTTCTTGAGGGGGCCGGTCTCTAGCCGGCCGATCCTGAGGTTCTCAAGTATTGAAAGAGACGGCACCAGACCAATGTCTTGATGCATAAAACTTACGCCATAGTTTTTGAGTATCAAGGCACTCGTTGGATAGTGAACCTCATGACCGTTCACTTCAACCTTGCCACAATCCGGGCGGTGATATCCCGAAATAACCTTGATCAGCGTGGATTTCCCAGAACCATTGTGCCCGAGCAGAGCATGTACTTCGCCTAATTCAACCTTCAACGAGACATCCTGCAAAGCCGCCGTGCCCCCGAAAGTCTTTGTAACTCCCTCAACTGCAAGTGCCAACTTTGTCATCGTCAGACTCCCCCAACCCAATCTCATTACACCTTAGTTCAAGCCCGCCCGGCAGTATTCCATCTGGAGGTGCACCGAGGCATTTCGCCTACCGGCCAACCAATGTCGCAAGACCTATCGCGACTATAAGTATCGCACCGTCGAATACATTGGTTACCCAATCTGTCAGGCCAAACAGCTGCAGCCCTGTGGTCCCTACTGCCAGCAAAAGAACTGCTACAAATGTCCCTATTGGATTAAAGCGGCCGGGCTTTATGGTTGCAGCACCTAAAAACGTTGCCGCATAGGCCGGAAGAAGATAAGGATCACCGGTTCCCGCTTGCGCAGCGCCAGTTTGGCCCAGGAGCACGAAGCCAGCAAACCATGCGCCTATCGCGGAAACAAACAGGGAAATTGTGCGGATCCGATTGACACGGATTCCTGCTAGCCTCGCAGCTTCCCTACCTTC
>JAJYFX010000293.1 GCA_021785315.1 Actinomycetes bacterium
GATCCAGATTCGGGCCAGGCGGTGGATATGGCGCCAGCAACGTCGCCATCAGTGATCAGCCTTATCCTTGCCCCTGCCGTACGGACTTCTTCTATCAGCTCTTTGTGCCGGTCCCGGTCAAGAATCACAGCGGTCAGATCCCTTACCGAAACGCCCTTTACCTTCGCGAGCGCCTGAAGGTTTTCAGTTGGGCTCAGATTGAGATCTATCGATCCGGCGCCTTCTGGACCCACCGCAATCTTTTCCATATAAAAACAAGGACCTGGGTTGAACATGGTTCCGCGCTCCGAAACAGCGATTACCGATAGCGCGCCTCCTCGACCCATGGCCGTGGGAGTCGTGCCGTCGATAGGGTCGACCGCAATATCAACCCGTGGGGCAGTTCCATCGCCTATTTGCTCGCCGTTAAAAAGCATCGGGGCTTCATCTTTTTCACCCTCGCCTATAACGACTACTCCGTCCATTGGTACAGAGCGCAGGATCACTCTCATAGCTTCTACGGCAGCATTATCCGCTCCATTTTTATCGCCACGTCCCATCCAGCGGGCGGCAGAAAGAGCCGCCACCTCAGTTACACGGACAAGTTCAAGGGCAAGGTTACGGTCGGGGGGCTGAAGATTTGAGTTCATTGCTTTAGACGATATAGCAACTTAAGCCCTATTTCATCGTTTGTTTGAGGAACATGTCGGACCATCAGCAAAAACTTAGGTAATTATAAGGAAAAGCTCAGAATTTATGTTTCGCGAAATCTAATTTCACTGCTGTCAGTTGCATTCCGCCTTCAACGAGGCCCACTTGGTTTAGCTGCGTTTGAAGAGTGTATCGGTGCGCGCAAGAATAGTTATGGGTTGTCTGATGCTCCTGAACTAGCTTGGAAGCCTCGCCGAAAGGCAGAGGAAAGACTCTTCTTCTCTGGAAAGTCATGTTTTCTTCGAAAGCGAGTTCAATCTGGAACTGACGCCGCTACCGCGACATGTTTGCGCAGCCTGAAGGACAGGGCGATAATAGGCTAGTGCGGCGGCCGTCCAGCTGGCCGGGGTCGCTCCGACAGGGAAGCTATGGTTCAGGATCATACCGGAGCACGGTAGTTTGAATCGAGGCGTAAACTCACTTATCCGAGCTCTGAACGGCGCGGACGGTTGATATTGCTTGCGTATTGCTAGTCCAGCAGCAAGGTCCTCGAGCTATTTCAGGCGAATTAAGAGGAGAGAATGAATGGCGCACGGGGGAAGGGGCATTTCGTTCGATAATGACTGGTTGGCAGCGGATGAGACCGGCCTTGTTGTATTCGACATGCTTGAGTGTTATCGGGGTCCCGTAGAAGAGGCGGGAACCTTGCAAAACGTTGTAAAGCTAGTAAAGGCATGCCGCTCGGCCGGCTTGCCGGTCTTCTTTGCCCGTGCAGATCATCGGGCGGACGGAAGAGATTTTGCCCTGACTATGTCGGATACGGATTCTCATTTCGCATCATGGGGGCCGGCAAACAAGCCTCCGACGGTTCCGCCATGGGGCTCAGGCTCGCCAATGCTGCTGCCGCTGAGGGAATTGGAAATGTCGGAAGCCGATTATGACATCCCTAAGCACCGCTGGTCAGCATTTGCAGGAACTGCCCTCGATATCAGCCTTAGAGCGATGGGCATCTCTACCATCTTGCTGGTCGGAGGATCGACCCATGTTGGCATAGCATCCACTGCATATGCGGCACGCGACCTGGATTACCAGGTTACCGTGGTCCGTGACGGCTGCCATGGATTCAGAGAACAAAGGGAGTTCTTCCTCGACCATGTGTTTCCGAGAATGTGCAGGGTCCGCACTGCAGACGAAGTTATTGCGAGGATCGTTGCCAAAGGCTGATCCTTGCGTTTGCGGTTCGACTGCCGGCCGAGAATAGGTGGTTTTGGCTGGGCCGCCGCTATCAGTGCTGGTCATGGCAGAACGAAAGAAAAGAAGGTTTTCGGGACCAGTCCTGAACCTTGTTGACTCAAGATGGGCGCTTTGATGCGGCGCAGAGCAGTCAAGTAGTAAATTTGTTGGCGTAGGGTGTCCTGCCCCGGGGACAGGCACCCAGGGGGGGAATGATGGCCGAACATGTCAGGCTTCTTAACAATGACGAAGTTGCCTCGCTGGTTGATATAGAAAGTTGTTTCCCACCGTTGGAGGCAGCCTTCAGGGATCTGGGTCACGGAGATGCGGCGAGCGTTCGCCGGCATGACGTCCTGTCGAGCGTACCGCAGTTCAACGCCATAAATTCTTTCAAATCGATGAGTGGCGTCGTGCCGTCTATGGACGCAGCCTGCCTCAGGGTCGATTCGGATCTTTTGCGGACGCCCGCGGTGGGAGGAAGCAGCCGGAGAGAGAAACTCACAAGTTCTCAGGAGGAGCAAGTCAGGATCGGTAAGGAAAACGGATTGCTGATGCTGTACCAGATTTCAACCGGAGAGCTCCTGGCAATTTTGACCGACGGCGAGGTGCAGAGACTGAGAGTTGGTGTCACCAGCGCGTTGGCGGCCAAATATCTTGCCAATTCCAACTGCTCCAATGTCGGATTCCTTGGCACCGGTTATCAGGCTGAAACTCAGTTTCAAGCTTTGGCAGTGCTTTTGCCGCAGATGAGCGCGAAGGTGTACAGCCCAAACGCAGTTCATCTTCAAGAGTTCGTTGCAAAAATGTCTCGGATTACAGGATGCAGAGTCGAAGCCGCCTCAAGCGCAGCCGAAGCGGTGGAGTCAGCAGAGATTCTCGTGTCGGCGACCAATTCGCTGCATCGGACGATAATGCCCGAATGGATCAGGCCCGGAATGCATATCAATTGCATAAAAAAACAGGAAGTTGATTTGGAAGTGTTGGCAAAGTGTGATCTGTTGGTCGTCGGCAGCACGGGCGACACCGCACACGTGATAGTTGGAGAACTTCGAGACAAGAAACTCAATGAGACTGCCCCGGGATGGTGGAAAGAGCCGGACCATGCTTGGGAGAGCTTCCCGTTCCTTGCTGACGTGATTGCTGGAGAGCACGAGGGAAGGACTAACTCGGACCAGGTCACATGCTACATCGGACACGGCACCGGAATTCAGTTCGCCGCCATTGCGATGCTGGCGTATAGAAGAGCGGTCGAACATGATGTCGGCTACCTGGTTCCTTCGGCAAGATTTCTTCAGCCAATTCTCCAGCGATAGCCCGAGAATCCTTTAAGGCTCAGATTCCAGGCCAGCGGACGGCGGCCGGGACGATTCCCACCGGCTAACAGGCGAGTCGCAGACGATGGACCGAGAAAACGTTTGGACCCACATATTAATCGTTTGGACCCATATGTTTTTGCTTCCGCCGGGATAGAATTATTTTATGCCTAGTTCATGGGGTGAGCTTTACCGATCCGCTCCTTTGCGGGATGAAGAATTCGAGACTTTGTCCGGGATTCCCCTTGCCCCGGTGTACGGTCCGAATGGGCCGGTGAACCCGGACGATGAAGCCGCTCAAGATGGAGAGCTGCCCGGGAAGTATCCCTACACCAGAGGTCCGTACGCCTCAATGTATCGTTCCAAGCTGTGGACCATGAGGATGTTCGCCGGCTTCGGGACCGCAGTAGATACGAATCGTCGTTTTCACGATATTCTCAAGTCCGGCGGCAATGGTCTTTCGACGGCTTTTGATCTCCCGACACTGATGGGCCGGGATTCAGATGATCCTAAATCTGAAGGTGAAGTGGGAAAATGTGGCGTCGCAATCGACATCGTCGATGACATGTTGGATCTGTTTGACGGGATCGATTTGTCCAAGGTAACTACCTCAATGACAATAAACTCTCCGGCGCCAATCATCTTGGCGATGTTCGTTCAGGCGGCCCGTGAGCGCGGCATAGAGACATCGGATCTTGACGGGACGCTACAAAACGATATCATAAAGGAGTATCAGGCA
>JAJYFX010000294.1:0-1434 GCA_021785315.1 Actinomycetes bacterium
ATTTCGATTGACCGCAGACGCCAAAACTGCCTTCAGGTTGAAAGCTGCGGCACTTATCACTGTTTCAAAATTTGTTTTGTTGGCAATATAGCCCATATGGAAACCGTGGTTTAAATGGAAAAAATAATCTGAACCCAGATAGCAAGTTTTCCGTTTGTAGGCAAATGGAAATCATTGTGGAAGCTACCGAAAAAGGTAGTATTTGTACGATTGCCAATCCGCCAAACTTGGCTGCGAACCAATTATTGCCAGGTGGTACGCCAACTTTTAGCATAAGGCGGCGTCAAACCTAAATTGCGGTCCATTTCGGTGATGCGTTTCTCCGTTCAGTCGCGGTTAGCTCATTCTTTGGTTGCTAAAATCCTTTTCATGAGCAACTGGCGCGCGGATCATCAATAACCGTGTCATTTGTGACGGGTGATCACTGGAGCCTTGCCAGGGAAGCATTCGATCAAGCTGCCAGGTGGTTTGTTGGATGCACCCTCGCTGGGGATGGGCGCTGGGACGAGCCAGCCCTCGGCGAGTGGACAGTTCGCGACCTTGTTGGTCACACAAGTCGCGCTTTGTTGACCATAGAGACCTACCTTGGCAAACCGGCAAATGAGGTCATGGTTACATCGCCTGTCGACTATTTTCGTCTCATCCTTTCTACTGCTGGCGCACCCGCGGCAGTCGCACAGCGCGGACGGGATGCCGGTGTCGCGCTAGGGGAGGATCCGGCTAGCGCTGTGGCAGAGATCGCAGAGCGAGTGCTGGCCCGCGTTCGTGCTGAAAGCGGTGGTGTACTTTTGACCACGCCTGTAGGTGGAATGCGCCTGGCAGACTATTTGCCCACGCGCACCTTTGAACTCACAGTGCATACTTGCGACCTTGCAACCGCACTCGGTGCACCGCTTGAAGTCCCTCCAGCGGCCGCAATGGCGTCGATTGAAATGCTAGGAGGTCTCGCGTCATCTCGCCAGTTGGCCGGTTCGATTCTGCTTGCAGCAACGGGGCGCCAACCTCTCCCCCAGGGCTTTAGCGTTATTTAGCGAAGTACTCCAGGGCGGGTCGATGATTGCCACAAGTAGCCTCTGGCTGCCCTTTTGCGGCAATGGCTCGCAAACTGAAACACGCGATCTCTTCTAAGCCAATCTAGAAAAGCCTTTACCGCCTCAACCTCGCCAAGGGCCCGAAAACCAGGGACCGCAAGTTGGATAAGTACGTCGACATGCGAGCCCATGGCGAATCCCTCGATCCCCTCAAGCCCCGGGAAGAACATCGGTAGCTGTCCGTCACTTCTAACGCGGAATGTGTTACTTTCCCTGGGTATGACATGCCGTCATGCGCCAGCTCATTATTCTTTTTCGCCAGGCTAGTTTCCTGAGTCTCATCTGCCATCAACCGGTCGATGATCAATCGCAAGAACCCAGATCCACTCTCCCTGTACTGCCA
>JAJYFX010000294.1:1444-3912 GCA_021785315.1 Actinomycetes bacterium
CTGCCATGCAACTTCTTTTACCACTCGTACTTCTCGTCTGTGATGTCCAAACTCATCCGGTGCGGAAACGAAACCCTGCCAGTTGATTTCTTGAACGGCTTCTCTGGAGCTGTTTCTTTCCTTATTCTGTTTCCCTTTGCGATCGCACTGCCTTTCTAAAATCTTCTAGTGCCATCCAAATAAATCCATGAGCCTTAATACCATCAGTGTGAATCCCGCCATCCGGTCCAGAAGCAAGCGACACCTGCTCCGAAACCACTCCGAGGATCTTCACTCCAACCTCAGTCCATGCGGCGGTGGTTTCCCGGAAGTCTTTGGTCCAGGTTCTAACCGATGTAAACACCTGGCCGTAGAGGACACCCGCAGGGACAAATACGATTGTCGTCTGGACTCTTTCCAGTTCAAGATTGCCAACTCGGTTGGGAATGGAGACTGCATCTGAAGGCTCAAGTGCGGCCCTTACAAGTTATTCATGTCCGAAGAAGTATCGCTAATAACGGACTTGCCAGGAGCCTTCTCAACTGCGTTCCGGAGAACTCTTACCGACGGTGAATTGACAATGCTGGCTTCATCAACACACCGCTCAGCAAGCCACTCCAAGGCTGATCTTTGGGCATCGGAATCAGTCAGAACGGTGGAGTAGTGTATCGCGGAAGCAGTAGTTTGAAAGGCGGCCGCCATAGTCCTTCCTGCGCCGCTCTTGACTTTTACAATGGAAAATGGTCACAACCAGCGCCAAACGGGTTCGTGTCCTAGTCGGGCTGCACTTTCATGCCCAAACATTACTAATCATCCCAAGACAACCCAGCTTGGCTTTAAAAAAATGACACATGCGTCAGTGAAGCATGCTCT
Source organism: Actinomycetes bacterium (assembly GCA_021785315.1). The sequence continues at coordinate 2,297 of JAJYFX010000294.1, forward strand.
GCTCCTTTTATGCGCCGGCTTTTTTGCCGTTGAGCGAATACATTACGTCTCCGGTATGGAGACCCAACACTAAAGATCGATCTCCTCATCTGGAGAAGGAAAGGGTCTTTTTTGCTTTTGCTTCCTTGTAGTCAGATGGAGATTTGAATTCTGCAGCGAGAAAGAAGCATCACCATCCTCCGGGAATATTGACTGCAAGATTGGTAAGGCTCTATTTGGCAAAGGGTCTTCCGGATAATAGCTTTCAAACACTTTAATTGCCTGAGCAATTGATTTTAGCTTGAGGAATTTGCAGAGAAACTTTATGTCGGGTGCGTCTCTACCCGGCCTGCTGGCCCGGATTTTCATTGCCAATAACACCTGGGCCGACGCTACGTGAATCGTCACGGCACCTTTGGACATAATCAGTATCGGATTCTCGTCGTCGATCACCGGCGAAATAAACATTGCTGCTTCATCATTGAGCCAATCGACGGGAAGGCCGTACTCTCGGGCCACCTGGAGAGCAGCATCCGCTACGGCCTCTTTGGGATAATACCGAGCATCGATATCTCGGGTAGCGTCCCTGGCATTGTACTGCAAAGACATAGCTGCTCCACCAACTATATAAAGACGTGCTGAGATCTCCTTTTCGACCAGAATGCGAGTCACACCCGCCAATGCTTCGAGAAGTCGTTCTCTGCTAAGCCGTGGGTCAGACATGACTTAGATCTGCTCGTGATATGAAGATCCCTCGTCTGGCAAAAGGCTCGGGGCTTTCTGCGCGCTCAAGGTCGTGCAACGCCGGAATTCCAGACACGTAGTATCCCTCCGTGACCCTCCACGGCTCGAATACCCACACCGGAGGTTCTACCGACTTGTTTCGACACGCGTACTCTACAAGGGCAGCTACTAAAGCGTCATAATGAGGTTGCCCTGTCGGGATTGCCGGATCTCGTACTAGCTCAAGCAAGCGGATTGGAGTGACTGCATCCAGGTCATCCACTAGTATCAACCAAGTTCGGTATGCGCCTTCTTCGTCGCTATCTAGAAGTCTTTCTCGGATTGAATTGGAAATCGATCTGGCATCGATCCTGCTGTCGTTGTACTCGCCTGAGAGTGTCACGCCCAAAATATCAAGCAGCCGGCCCAAGACTGGAATACTTGGCTGGACTCGGTAAGTCTCGATTCGCGCCACTTCCGAGTCACTGACACCGGCCAAAATGGCGAGCTGGTGCTGTGTCAAACCAACTTGCGCCCTTGAGTGCCTCAATAAGTCTCCTGCAAAGTGAGTCCAGACAGTTTTCATACTGTCAATACTAGCAGATATGCTATTACGTCAAGGCTATCTTTATCCTCGGCTCAGCCGTCGCACCCGTTCATGATTCTGGATTCCATGACAACCGAGCCCGTGTCGAAAAGATGACGCAGGCGTTCTTGAAGCACGCTCTGCCACTCTTGCTCTCCGGACTGATACCCGCAGAGCGAATTGCTCCCTGACCTAGCCGCTGGGCAACCTCTCGTCGCCATCTCATTCGCCGCAACTTCCTTCATCACTGCACGTGCCGTCAGTAACTTTTAGTTATATGAGGAAAATCCTGCCAAACCAGTCAAAATCATATCTCGCAATCGGCGAT
>JAJYFX010000295.1 GCA_021785315.1 Actinomycetes bacterium
GGGGAAGAATGCATTTTTACCGTTCTAGGGCTAGCTCCATCAGGTTGGGTGTGATTGCCAGTCTGGGCACATTTTCGCTGCTTTTGGCTGCTTGCGGGGGCTCTGGCTCGACTGCCGCAGCCGGGGCCAGTACAACAACTCAGGCGAGCTTGTCCCCGTATATTTTCCATGCGGACCTGTCGGAGACAGGTGTGGGTTCATTTTTAGGTTCTAGAGAGGCCAAGGCTTTAACCGAGTTTGCGGCATACGTGAATTCCAAAGGCGGGATCAAAGGACATAAAATTCAACTGGATATTCAGGACAACCAGTCGAGTCCATCGACGAGTGTCTCTATTGCAACACAGTGGATCTCTCAGAATGTTCCGTTTATTTTCAACGGAAGCATCGCGGCGGCTGCCAGGGCTGTCGATTCGCTGGTCGGCAAGAACGGCCCGGTTATTTATGATTTGACTCCGGTTAACCCGGCACCGCCAAACAGCTATCTGTTTTCCTCCGGGATTTCGTACAAGCTGGACCTGGAAGCGATATTGAACATGCTGAGATCCAAAGGACTGACAAAGATAGCTTTCTTGAACTCCACCGATGTGAGTGGCGCATCTGGATGGCCGGTTCTGCAGTCGCTCCTAGCATTGCCCGCTAATAGTGATATTCAGCTCGTAAGTCACCAAAGCTTTGATCCCTCAGCCGTGAGCATCGCGACTCAGATGTCAGTGATCAAATCCGCCAATCCTCAGGCATTGGTGGTTTGGACAACCGGAACGCCTTTTGGGACTGTCGCGCATGCGCAGAGCCAGCTTGGAATGGGTGGGATTCCCACGTTTACCCATGGAGGCAATGCTGTGACGGGAGAGCTGCAAAATCTTGCGTCGGTGCTGCCTAAGGAGCTCTATTTCCCGACTGGTCCGCTTTATCTTCCGCCGTCAAGTCTGCCCAGCAACCTGGGTCCGGTGGTTTCGACTTTCCAATCGATAGTCGCCAAAGCCGGCGGGCATCCTAATGACGGATGGGGCCTTGGCTATGCAGCGGCGCTGCTGCTCGAATCTGCGCTCAATAATCTTGGTGTAAATGCCACCGCAACCCAGATCCAGCAATACATAGAAAGCCAATCGAACTTCCCGAACATATACGGGGTGTTTCATATGAGCAACAGTGACCATAGTGGCGTGACGCTGCAGGGAGTTTACATGACAACCTGGAATGGCAGCGGATTTGTCCAGGCATCTGGACCAGAGGGCAAGCCCCTGTCGTAACACGTCTGCCTTGAAATCTGAAGAATGTTACGGATACGGACCGTGGATTGGCTGCATTTTGTCGGCGCCGATCCACGGGAAGGACGCCACGTCTCAAATTGAACTCGCCATGGTTGGGCCAGGTCGCGGATAGACAGCAATTCGAGGTGGCGGAAACGTCAGGACATGCATGCGGGCTTAGGTCAAGAAGTGTTTTGAGCAGTTCTCACCGCACGAAGCGGTGAAAATCCCAGAGTACTGTGCATGCGCAAACAGTAAGGAGCATTAGATGTCAAATAAGGATTTCCGCAGTTTTTTGGCTGCTATTGAATCGTCTGGCGACCTGGTGACGATTAACGATGAGGTCGATTGGGACCAGGAGCTTTCCGGGATCGGACGGCTGAGCTGTGAACAGGATGGTCCGGCATTTGTCTTCACCAACGTGAAGGACTATTCGCCGGATTGGCGGGTTGCAACCAACCCGATCGCCACCTGGCGGCGTCTTGCAGTTGGGCTCAATCTGCCAGCGGACATCTCGTTGCGGGACCTGTATCAGATTTATTCTGATCGGGAGGGAACCATGATCCCTCCCGTTGTGGTTGATGACGGGCCATGCAAGGAGGTGAAGGTCTCCGGCGATGAAGTCAATCTGTTTGATCTTCCGGTTCCTATGGTGCATGACGGCGACGGTGGGCGCTATCTGGGAACATGGGATCTTGTGGTATCCAAGGATATAAATTCCAACTGGGTCAACTGGGGAATGTACCGGTTCATGATACACAATGAGCGGATTCTTACCGGGTATCCGCGGCCAACCAGCCACTTGGGCAAGATGCTGTTGGACGGTTACGTGCCACAGCACAAAGGAATGCCGATAGCAATTGTTGTCGGGGCTGACATACCAAGCCACATTGCCGCTGCCGCAACCTTCCGGATCGCGGGAAATGAGGCTGAGCTTGCCGGAGGTCTTGGGGGATCTGGCATTGAACTTGTCAAGTGCGAGACATCAGACCTCTATGTGCCCGCCTCGGCTGAAATTGTCATTGAAGCCGAAATATTTCCAGACCGGATCGCTCAGGAAGGCCCCTATGGAGAGTACCCCGGCTATCGCAGCGGCGAGATGGGCAATTCGCTCTGCGCCAAAGTAACTGCCATCACCCATCGCAGGGATCCTATCCTCACCTTAGATACCACAGGATTCAAGGATTCAAGCGCAACAACGACTTCGATTTCAGGCGCAATCGCAATCAAGCGGCGCTTGGAAAAACACGGCGTACCGGTATTGGATGTCTACATTCCGCCTGAAGGCGGGGTCCATCTTGCAGTAGTTTCAGTGCGCAAAGGGGGAGCGGATATAGCTCGGCAGGTGGTCGAAATCCTCACGGCACGCCGCGCCTTGATGTCGAAGATAATAATTGTTGACGAGGATGTCGATGTGTTCAATATGTCCGCGGTGATCCATGCATTTGCCACAAAATGCCATCCAGACCGCGGGACCCATATCCACCGTTACGAGGGAAGGGCAAACGCTCTCACGCCGGCCTACAGCCTGGAGGAAAGGGTCTCCCATTCGGGCGCAACTGTGGCGTTTGATGCGACGTGGCCTCCGGAATGGCCAATTGAAACCACGCCAATCCGCGCGACGCTCGACTCTATGTATTCGCCCGAGATCCAAAAGCTCGTAACCGAACGCTACAGACTACTGGAACTTTAATTTAAGGAGAAGGCAATGGCAGATGAATATGAAACTTTTGTTCGGGATACCACAAGGATTCTCTCGGGCCGGGAATGTGTTTTGACGCTTCGCGATCTCACTCCGGGCCGTTCCAAATACCGTGGCGTGAATGTTCGTGCCGTGGTATCACGTCCGCCGCGCCCCGGCGAACCCATCCTTTGGATCCGGTCGGTGGTCGGGCGAAAGGATTCTCAGCCGTGCAGTGTGAGGATAGTCGAGGAGTTGCCTGAAACCTTTGAAGGCGCCCCATACAGCGACTATTTCAGTGCGTTGGAACGCCTGGAAGGATGACAGAGACAATTATCGAGGCTGTTGCACGTCATGCAGCAGACCGCCCAGATGCCCAAGCTTTGACCGATGGTTCCACTTCGCTCAGCTGGTCCGAGATCAACGCATGGGTTACTGATGCAGCTGGCTGGCTTTTGGAGCTTGGACTTCCGCGCGGGGCAACTGTGTTGGGGTGGCTGCCAAATGGCCTCGAATGGTATTTGATGCGACTTGCCTGCGAGCAAGCCGGTTTTTTCTGGGTTCCGGTTCCAACCAGCCAGGGCCGGCGGGAATTGGCATCAATTCTGGAGCGCACGCGCCCCAGCGTTTTGGTTACGAAAGAACATTTCAGAGATCACGACTATAAAGTCGAAGCGGACGAACTCTGCGTGCAATTAGGCCTGGACCCTCTGCACATCACCGCTCCGGATGAAGGGCTGCTGCGCCTTGCGGGTAGATTAAAGGCCGGTTCTGAGCCGTTGCGCTTAGATGAGCCGGCACATGCATTGGCCACCTCGGGATCGGAGGGTACCCCCAAACTCGCGATATATACGCTGTTGGCGGCCTGTAAACGGGCTCATGCACAGGCACAGCTGCTTAAATTAACAGCCGGGGACAAAATACTCGTCCTGTCTCCTGGAACCGGGCCGGCCAGGGTTGGGTGGCTGGCGGCAC
>JAJYFX010000296.1 GCA_021785315.1 Actinomycetes bacterium
GGGAAAATGGTCTAGGCGCGGACAAGATCGATCTTCCGGCTTCGCCGCAAGGCACGAGAGGCCAGGACTCGTCGTTCGGTCTTCTGTGGCGGCTGCTCATCGGAGGCTCTTTCCGTTCTGGATGTCCTTTGTCTTGCGTCGCTGCGGTGCGAGCAGCCAGTACCGGCCAATGTATTATCCAGGCCGCCATAGCTCCCAGGCTAGCCAGAAATTGGCTGGACTCCAGGACGAGGCGTACCGACAATGACGAATGCCTTCCCTATCGAAATAATGGGTAAGTTCGAAGCTCCAGGCTTCGAAAGGGCCGCAGCGGCAGAATTATCGAACTCGTAGGAGTCATTTCTGTGGCCCTTCAAAGGACCCCTCAATACTCCAAGCTATAGGAGCGCCTGCGCGCTCCGCTGCCGCTTGCGGCGATATGGCAGTATCCCATTGGTTGGCCATGAACCGCCTTGCGGTAACTCCGTCAGACTCCCGGGACGCCAGCCAGACTATCGGGGGTCCCATCTTTTCCGGAGACACGAGCGACGCCCGTGATAATCCAGGCAGCTCAGGTATAAAGCGCGTATCCGCCTGGCCGCCAGGAATGAGGACGTTCACTGTCACTCCTGTGCCTTCGAGATCGCGGGCCATAATCGCCGCGAATGCCTCGCTTCCCGCCTTGCTTGGACCATATGGCGCCTGACCGGCCCTCGTCATCGTGTCCAACCCAGTAGTGACAGTTACGATCCTTCCCCACCCCTGCTCCGTCATGTATTTCACGGCGGTACGCGACAGCAGAAACGGGGCAATCAGATGAAGATCGACGAATCTACGAACATCAGCGCCGGTCAGTTCATAAAATCGAATCGGATTGCTGTACCGATCGCCGGGACGGATCGTGCTAAGGCTTATTCCGGCGTTGTTAACCACCATGTCTATGTGTCCAAACACGTGCAGACACTTTTCCACGACGTCGTTGATTCCCCTCTCATCAGTTACGTCGGCACGTATTCCCTGGGCATTCTTGCCGGCCTCTTTGCACATTGCCTCTATCTGATCGTTATCGATATCCACCACCAGGACCTTGGCCCCAGCCGCAATCAGTGCAAGCGCCATGGAACGACCCAGACCGCGTGCGCCGCCGGTGATTATCACCGAGGTGCCGTCTAAATTGGCCATTTGCTCCCCTTTCCAGCATGGTCATAGACTCTGACGAGATACCTGGCCTCTTTGCCACGAAGATCTCGTAAAGGTGCCTCCTGGATAATCCCGATGACTTCGCTTGATCCAAATTGGGCGGAATTGCAGCCAGCTCCGGTGTTCTACAACTGTGAGGTAAACGACATTGCTAGTCATGCGGACCGATGAACGCAGTTTGCCCGCCATCCACCACTATTGTTGCTCCAGTAATATATGATGCCGCGCCTGAGGTCAGGAAAACTGCCACCCTTGCAATTTCCAGAGGATCAGCCATTCGACCAAGGAGGGTCCGCTGCTCGGCTTCGCGTCGATTTGCCCGTCCCTCGTCGAAAGAGCGCTGCCTGCGAGGAGTAAGAGTCGGTCCTGGGCAAACGCTGTTCACCCGGACTCCTGATGAACCTACTTCGGTTGCGACCTGGCGCGTCAAGTTAATGATTCCTGCCTTTGATGCGCAGTAGCTGGTATTGTTGCGGACTCCAACTAATCCGTAGGTGGAGGCGATATTTACGAAGCTTCCGCGTCGGCTTTCAACCATTGGCAGAAACTCGCGGGTCATGAGAAAGACGCTCGACAGGTTTGTAGCGAGAATGTGATTCCACTGGTCAAACTTCAAATTCCGCAGTGAAGTGTTATCGTTCGTACCCGCCACATTAATGACTCCGGCCACCGAGCCGAAGTCATTGGCGATTTGCCCGGCAAGAACACGTACACTTTCCTCGGAGGAAACGTCGGCAACATAAGCTCGGGGATTCTCTCCGTAAGCGACTGGATCAGCGATTCCTTTTAGAATCTCGTCGTTGAAATCAACCGCCAGTACCGTCGCGTCCAGGTCTGCAATCACCTCGCAACAGGCTCGGCCTATCCCGGCGCCAGCCCCCGTTACAACGACAGGTGCTCCATCGAACCGGAGCGACGCCAGCGTCTGGTTATCTGTTCGCCTGTCAGTCATTACATTACCGGAAACATGCTGCGCACGCTCTCCATTGAAACAGTGGCAAACTCTTTGGGATTCTTGCGAACCCAGTCAGTTATCTCGCTCCGCGTGGTCACCCAGACGTCAGGACACGCCAGCACGTGCTCCAGAAGCATCTCTATTGCTCGCGTGCGAAATCCGTGACAAAGAAAGGGATGTATCGCAAAGCCCATCATCTTGGGACTGCCGCGCAGACCCTCTTTTCTCAATACGTCGAATTCGTCAATGGCCATCTGCAACATGTCGCGAGGCGTTCTGCCATCAGTTGCATAGGTCTGGTAGTCGCTCACATGCGCGTAAGGCATGCACACCAGATCGCGATCTCCTTCCTGCATTCTAAATGGGACGTCATCCCCCTGGAAATCTGACATCCAGTTATAGCCCAGTTCGAATATCAGCGGAAATGTGTTGGGAGTCGGCCTGTGCCCAGGAGATATGTATCCGGTCGGCGGCTTGCCAAGCACAGATTTGAAAGCTGCCACGCACCCTTCGAGGGATGCCCGTTCCTCCTCAATGGTCATCATTATCGGGTAAACGTGCTCATAGTTTTCGCTTCCCATGTCATGCCCGGCGGCCGTAGCCTCCCTTGCAAGTTCAGGGTTCATCTCGACACGTTTTCCGTTTGCCACAAAGGTCGATTTAATGTTGAAATCATCGAACATTGTCAACAAACGGCGCAGACCTTGAGCTTCAGCGTATTCATGATCCCATACAGCCCACATATCACGGGGATAGCGCGCATCGGACGGTACCGCGTGTTGCGAACTGCGCTGATTGGACTTTGGCGTTCCGAGGTCTGCCGGCCACACCTCCCACGGTATCATCAGTCCAAATGCCAGACTTTTGCCATCGGGCCATTTAGCCATAATTCCACCCCTCCATTTAGGTTGAGCGATCACAGGTGCGTACAGTTGCCATGCTCGCTGGCTCAGCATAGCTAAGCGTTTTGAAAGGTGTCAAGAAACCCAAGAAAACAGGTGTAACATATGTCACACTAGAAATAAGCACGATCTTTGAGAAGCCAAATATCTCATGGTTAGCACCAGTATCCATCGAAAGCGAAATTGAGGTTCAGTCGAATGTAGTTATTTACAAGGTCTTGTTCCGAAGGAGAAGACCGCCTGAGTACGGGGGGGATAATGAACATCACAAGAAACGCGTGGCCGAATCTTACATCGAGGTCGGGCCGATTTAAGATGGTTCTCGCGGGGGGAGCTGTCCTGCTTGCCGCCTGCGGATCCTCGACATCAGCGAGCTCTACAACAACCACAGGCGCACCGACTACCACCGCGGCCGCGGTACCGACAGTAACCATAGCCAAGCCTGTCAACGTCGAAGAAACGGTACTCGGCGATGTCGTGAATCAACTCGGCTATTTCCAGCAGGCCGGAGTGAATGTAAAATCCATACTTCTTGGAGGAAGCAGCGTCGCCAACGCTGCGCTTCAAAATGGGAGCGTCCAGTTCACAATTGTTAGCGCATCTTCTCTGCTGCTTGCAGCCGCGCACAATGTTCCGTTATATGCAGTGGGAGGAATCAATGTGGGCGACACGGTGCAGTTAGTGGTATCAAATTCATGGCTCAAAGCTCATAATCTGTCACCCAGCCAACCATTGGCAACCCGAATCAAGGGCCTAGAAGGATCCGTGGACGGTACCATAAGTTCGACCGACAAGTCAGCTATGACTGATTTTGAAACCGAGGCGGGGCTCTCGCCATCTTCAATAAAGGAGGAGTCGATTACGAGCGTC
>JAJYFX010000297.1 GCA_021785315.1 Actinomycetes bacterium
GCGGGCGGAGGCAGGCCTTGGTTTCGGGTCGCATTACAGGTTTGCTGAGCCAAGCGCAGGAGTCCTTGTGAGCTTGGGCGGTCTCAGCCACGGAGTTGCAATCATCATTACTCCTAGGCTTATCACGAAGAGGACTCCTGGTACAGCGATGACCCAGGGGATCGGGAAAGCGGTCGCCAGCCATCCCCAGAGCAGCGCAAATGAAGACATGGTGGAGCCGACGAGAATGTTCGAGAACGCGGCAACCCGGCCACGGATTTCGGGGGCCGCCGTGCCTTGCAGCAATGCAAGATAAAGCGCCATGAAGGCCGATTGGCTCGCTCCAACGAGAAGCGCTCCCGCCAACGCAAGCGGTGAGCTTCGGGAGGCTCCTAGAAGGACAAGTGACAGTCCGCTCACCACGCCAGTGAAAGCCAGCATGAATTTCAGATCGAGCCACCGTGCAAAGATAATTACCAACAATGCGCCGATAATCGCTCCAATGCCCACAGTCACAAGCAGAGTGCCATAAATTCCACTGCTTCCCTGAAGATTTGATTCAGCAAGCTTAGGCAGCATGCCAGTATAGGCCATTGTCAGTCCGCAATGAAGTCCAACCAATACGAGGAGCGCGCCGACCAGACGCTGCTTGGTGGAGACGTAAACAAGGGCTTCCTTGAGCGGATTGTAAATGCCGCGCTGGGTGGAGAGGCCCTGAGGAACGTGCTTTCTAAGACTGATTGAAAGTGCGCAGGCATTTCCATAGCAGATGCCACTGAGGATGTATACCGAAATCGGTCCAAAGCGCACAAGCAAGGGTGTCGCGAGTGCCGGCCCAAGAAATTCGGATCCTTGCTGGGCAATCCGAATCATCGCTCCTCCATTGACCATGCGTCGAACGCCGATAACAGCCGGTGTCAAAGATGCCCACGCCGGGTTTTGAATCGCGTTGCCGATCCCGACTCCGGTCGTCGTCGTCACAAGCAGTCCGAGGCTGAGGTGACCAAAATAGAGAAATACCGCAGCCAGAAGGGCAGATATCATGGCGATCATTTGGCCGATAGCCATTTGTGTCGCTTTATTTATACGGTCTGCCGAGGCACCTGCGATCGGACCTACAAATGCCACAGGAATTAGAATGCAGAAGGCGATAATGCTTGACCAAAATGCGGATTGGCTGATTTTGTAAGCTTCCCACCCGGCCACAACGATGAGGCTGAATCGGCCGGAATTCCCACTCAGTATGCTCGCCCAAATCCGCCCAAAACCAAATACCTTGAAAGAGGCGAACATTGAGACGTCCTGTTCGACTTCTCCAATGATTGCCTCTCGCGGTGTTTGAGCTGTATTTTCGCTATCGGGCACTTGGGATTGACACTTTTCTTTTTGGGCAGAGACTGTCAAGCAATAAAACGTCTTATGACTTCAATATGAATCAAGCTAGCCGTGCTGAAAAAATTGTTGTCAGCCTACTCTGCGTCGCTGATTCAGAAATGTTACCACTGAAGATACTGCCGAGTTCGAAACCTCCATGCGGCAGTATCTGCGTCGGATGCGACGAGAACCTTTTACAAGTGGCCGATGTCGCAGTCAGGGGGTAAGTTGCGCCAGCCTGGCTGTTATCAGCGAGATGATCGCCACACGTGGTTATCCTCACTTTCGGCCCATAGGTTTTTAATCTGGGTTTCTGGCTTGATCCTTCCCCCTTCGTTAAGGAGCATCTCTTTTTCGCTAAATAATCGGGAGAAGATGCATTCTTTTTGCGATTTGTTGACAGCCCTATCGGTAAATTGCTCGCGGTAACGCCCATCCCGGCCCCGAATGAGCTATCGGTTCGCGCTCCTTGTCGTTGGAATCGATCGTTGATATCGTCAGGCTTCAGGCTATTGCTTACCATGTCTTTAATCCAGGGTCCGGTCTCCGGCTGGAGAGAATACTTTGAATCCTGCCGCGGAATATATTCGCAAATGACAAGTCACTATTGAGCGCGACTGGATATGCCAGCGTGGACAAAGTCACATGAACTGCGGTTTGGGGGCTTCGATGCGGTCAAGAGAGGAGGGGAGCTGGCCGAAACGTTCAGCGCGTGATTGCCAGTCAGAATAAGCTTGAATGATCTCTTCCTGGTTGCGGGCTACGAAGTTCCACCACATCAGAGGATTATGGGGAAATGGCGCGCCCCCAATTAGTAGAAAAGTGGTTGGCTCACGGGCCGTCAGTGGCAGTTCATATCTTTCGGCACCGAAATACGCCAGATTTCCGGGCGCGATTATATGAGACTGGAACCCAACCATTCCCTGAAGCACAATTAACCCGTATTCAAAGTCCTTTCGAAGTTCGAAGATGCTTGAGCCGATTCCAAGTGTCGCTTCGATCCCAACGATTGGAGTGTCTGTTCTGGCGTTCGAGGTGGCTCCTCCAAAACTTCCCATGAAAACCTTCGCTGACGCGTTGTCAAAAGTAGCTTCCGGAATCGCATCGTGATGTTCGAAGGCCGGCTCGCCATTGCGTGTTGTATCGGGCTGGGCAACCCAAAGCTGGATTCCATGCATGCTGGTGATCTTTCGTCCGGAGAATTCTTCGGAATGTGTAACTCCGTTGCCGGCGGTCATTAGGTTAAGTTGCCCCGGATGAATCGGCTGTTCGGACCCAAGGCTGTCTCGATGAACTATTTCACCCTCAATGAGCCAGGTTGCGGTTTGCAGTCCGATATGAGGATGGGGCCCGACTTCCATTCCCCGTCTTCCATTGAGAGTTTCGGGCCCAAAGTGGTCGGCGAAACACCAGGCGCCAATGGTTCTTCTTTGTCTCTTAGGCAGAGCGCGTCTCACCTGGGTATTGCCGACCATGGCAACTCGGGATGGATAAAGCTCGAACGAAGATCGTAAAGCTGGCTCTGTTTTCTCCTCGATGCTTGCCGCGGAATCCGCTTGCGATATCGGTCCACTCATTCTTTTAACGCTATCAAGTGCCGGGGAGAGTTGAACGTTGTTAAGCGCGCAGAAGTGATATGTTCAAGAAATGTCGCAGGAAATGGATCAGTCGAAACCTAGCGTTCCCGTTGGCAGGAGGGTGTTCCTCGGCATTGCGGGTTTGGGGATGCTGGGCATTGTATTTGGCTCGCGGCTTCAAAGAGCAGTTGGTGAAACAGTAGGCACAGGTCTTGGAGGGCTACTCCCAGGAGGAAACCGCTTCAGAATTTATAGCATCACTGGTTCATTTCCAAACATTGTGAGCAGTGACTACAGGCTGAAAGTGTCCGGTTTGGTCGACAATCCGATGACCCTCACTATCGAGGATCTCAAAGCGATGCCGCCTGTCCATCTGGTTAAAGATTTTCAGTGCGTGACCGGATGGAGAGTGTCTCAGGTGCACTGGGAGGGGGTCAGACTTTCTGACGTTATTGACGCTGCCGGAGCAAGTAGCCAGGCGGCAGGCGTCGAATTCAGCTCATATGACGGCGCGGACACAGAGAGCCTGACGCTCAGCCAGGCGCGTCGTTCGGATGTGATTGTCGCTTACCGTATGCTTGGAGGTCCCATTACGTCGTCTCACGGAGGTCCGGTGAGGTTGTATGTGGCGCCGATGTATGGCTACAAATCACTCAAGTGGCTTTCCGAGATCCGGTTGGTGGAGAAGGCAACACCTGGTTATTGGGAGCAGAATGGCTATCCTGTGGACGCTTGGGTAGGCAATTTCGATGGACGCCAGGATGCGCCGATCACTTGAGGGGAGAAAAAGTGCGGGAATTCCAGTGCTTCTGAGGTTTGACTCTATCGAACGCATCGTCCATTGGATGACCGCTCTGCTTTTCACAGTATTGATCCTGACTGCGGCTCCGCTCTATTTTGTGCAAGTCGAGAGAATCGTTGGACGCCGCGCGCTAATTGCGGAGATCCACACTTGGACCGGGATTCTGCTCCCG
>JAJYFX010000298.1 GCA_021785315.1 Actinomycetes bacterium
AAATCAACCCGCCCGTTAACGATTCCGCCACAGAAAGCGTCAGCCCAAGTCTTACGACTTCCCTGGCCACTGACATTTCAATGGTGGTCTCGTCAATGCCAAACACGATATCGCCAAGCATGCTTTTCAGCTCTTTTTCTTCAGCTTCGAGCAGTGCGTCCACGATCTCGCTCGACTTGCCCTTGGCTGTGATCCTCAGCTTGATGCCTTCGATTCCCGAAGCTAAAAAAGCAATCGTCGTACTGCCGTCACCGGCATCAAGCGCCTCCAGCCTGGGTGCCACCAGTTCCGACAGCGCTGACTCTGAAAGCCCCCAAGTCCTTAGGGTCCTGGAGCGAATAACCCCGCTGACCCCGGCCCTGGAGATGAGATCCGGTATCACCGCCCGATCCAACATATCGAGCATTTCATATGGAACGCCTGGTACCGCATATATCACCTTGGCGCCCACCGGGCATATGAGCCCTGGTGCAGTCCCCTTCTTCTGCTCTATGATCCTCGCGCCCGCCGGCACCATGGCCTGCTTGACATTATTGGCGGTCATGGTTCGGCCCCTGGAGACGAACATCGCTCGGATCCTGTCTTCAATCTGAGGATTGTGCTGAAGCGGCGCCCCCATGACCTCGGCGATTGCCTCTCGCGTGATGTCGTCTTGAGTCGGCCCAAGTCCGCCGCTGACAATAACAGCGTCGTTGCGCTCCAAGGCTAGATTCAAAACCAAAACGATCCGCTGAAGATTGTCCCCCACGCGAGTCTGATATAAGCAGTCGATTCCCACTTCAGCCAATTTCTGCGAAGCGACAGCGGAATTTGTATCAACAATTTGGCCGAGCAGCAGCTCAGTGCCGATGGCTACAATTTCGACTCGCACAGTTCGCTCTCCGTCTTTGCCTAAGCTGAATTCCGGACCCTACCATCGGCATAGTAAAAATATCCGCTCACCAGAGCCAGGAAAGTCGCCAGCCAGACGAGAATCCCAATTTCGATCTTGGCCGATCCATAAAATCCGGGTATCAAAACCAGGCCAATCACTATGACTTGCACGAACGTCTTTGCCTTTCCGAGAGGCCTGGCGGGAACCGAAATTCCCCTTCTGCCTAGAATGCTTCGGTAAAGAGACATCCAAGTCTCACGTATCGCCATTACTAGAACAGGCAGCCACCAAACTTCGTTTTTCGCGACCAGGACGGCGAAGAGGCCAAACACCATCAACTTGTCAGCCAGCGGGTCTAAAAACGCTCCCGATCGAGTGGCTCCCTGGTGCCGCGCCAGAATGCCATCGACCTTGTCGGTGGAAGCCAGAATCATCCAAATGATGAATGCGAACCAGGTAGAGCCGTGCTCGGCAACGCTATACATTAGGACCGGAGTGACAATCACCCGGATAATAGTTATGAAATTTGACGGTGTGGCCAATGCACCGGGGCCAAATGTGCTGTCCGTCGACACGTGACCCTCCTAACCCGCAAGCTCGCCATAGAGATCTGGACCCTCTGAACCCGAGATTACAAGATCCACAAAGCCTCCAGATGGAATTTCTGCATCAATTTTAATGATTCCATCGATTTCAGGCGCCTCCCTGTAAGACCTCGCCACTCCGGGCTCGTCGACCAGGGCATTAACTTTCGTTCCAATGACGTCGACCCGCTTCTTTTGTGTTATCGCTTCTTGGAGTTCTGAAACTTCAGCAAGCCTTTCCAGCATTAGAGACCGCTCAACCTTGCCGTCCAAAGAATTAGCGTAGGTGCCATCCTCATCTGAAAAGGTAAAAAATCCAGCCCAATCTAATTGCGCCGCTTCGATGAACCTCAGCAAATCGTCGTGATCTTCTTCAGTTTCGCCAGGATACCCAATGATGAATGAAGAGCGAAATATCGCGTTCGGTTCAATCGCGCGAATGGTCCCAATCTTGTCGATAAATCGCTCGCCGTTTCCCCACCTTCTCATCCTGCGCAAAAGCTGGCGCGACGAGTGCTGAAGCGAGAGATCGAAATACGGCACTCCAGTGGCCGCGATGGCCTCGATTAGGGCCCCCGTCAATTCGGAGGGATAGATATAAAATAAACGCACACGGTCGATATGTTCAGAAAGCCGTCCTACCAAGTCCACCAGCCGCTTCTGGCCGTAAATGTCTGTGCCGTAGGAGGCTAGGTCCTGAGCGATGAGAATTACCTCGCGCACATCGAGGCCAAGAGCCTCGTCCAATATCGAATCGATCGGCCTTGACTGCTGCTTGCCTCTGAATGACGGTATCGCGCAAAAACCACAGGCTCTGTCGCAGCCTTCAGCAATCTTCAGGTAAGCCCACGAACCGTTGATTTTTGGCCTGGGAAGATTGAGCAGGTCAAAGTCGCGCGCTCCCCGATCCCTGTTCAGCCGGCCGGAAATCTTTACCGGAATCATTGCTGGCCCAGGTGGCGAATAATCCAGTAGATCCTTTCCGAAACCCACAACTAAGTCAGCTTCAGGGAGCGCCTCAGCAAGTTCCTCGCCGTATCGTTCCGCCATGCAGCCGGTTACGACAACCTTTGCGCCCGGCTTCTTGACCTCCACCAGATCAAGCACCGCCTCTATCGACTCAACCCGCGCAGCTTCTATAAATGAGCAGGTATTCACCACAACAAGATCTGCCGAGCCAGCGCTTTCAGCTGATACAAGCCCTTGGGACGCCAACCTACCCTCTAGTTTCTCAGAATCAACCTTGTTTTTGGGGCAGCCCAGAGTTTCGATCCAGTACGAAGATTTCATCTATTACAAACTAGCAACTTCCAACGGTTGAAAATCTGATCCGTATGACTTCGCCACTTGTAAACCTTGAACATCCACATTGAGCTTTTCGATACGGTACAACGCTTCATCGCTGTTCAGCAGAGCCTCCAAGGTCCTCGACACCTCGGCCGTATTTGAAGAACTGCAAAAACCAATCATCGTTGGTCCAGCTCCTGACCAGCAACTGGCTATCGCCCCAGCCTCCGTAAGCGCCGACAAAACCGCGGCGGACTCAGGGAAAAGAGCGGACCTGTAAGACTGGTGTAGCCGGTCTTGGGTGGCCTCAGGAACCAAAGCCTGCAAATCGCCGAAGCCCGCCACCAGCATTCCCATCCGGCCAAGGTTGAAGACTGCGCTCTCCAATGTGATCATCTCGGGGAGAACACCCCTGGCAGTTTTGGTGGACAGCTCATTGAAAGGTATGACTGCCACCGCAGCGAGGTCGGGATCCACTTCGAGGCCGTGGCTGACGAATCTCGAGTTCACCTTGGTAGCGGTGACGAATCCCCCAAAAACTGACGCAGCGGCATTCTCAGGATGGCCGTCGAAACTCGCGGCGACAAGAAACGGATCCTCAGCGCCTAGCGCCGCGCTGCAGGCGGATACAAATGCCGCCGAGGACCCCAGACCTCTTCCAAGAGGAATCTGCGATCGAATTGTGAGATGGACATTTGTATGCCCGAGAATCTGTTTTGCCACCTGGGCTCCAAGATGCTGCTCCGTGATTTCCAATCCAGAGCCTTCGCCGAAGGCAGAAACTTGAAATGCATCGGATTCTTCAGCCTCGACCTCCAGGTACAAAGACAGCGCGATAGCAAGGGTATCAAATCCGGGACCCAAGTTTGCCGATGAAGCAGGGACTCTAGCTATCATCTGTACTCCTTACAGCCGCTTCAAACGCCAGGACAACGATGGGCTTTGGATGGCTTTTGTGGTCACGAGAGGAACGGAGGCTGTTTGATCTCCAAGTGTAACTGTCAGGGTACCTACCTTCGAACCCTTGGCAATATTGTGGCTCAATTTGACGAATTTCGCCTGATAGCTTACATGCAGTCCTGCCCAGCCCATAAAAGAGACATTATTGG
>JAJYFX010000299.1 GCA_021785315.1 Actinomycetes bacterium
TGTTTGCACCCTACTGCCTTATCAGACCTTTGGAGAGGTGATCGAAGCTGCCGCAATGGGCGAGGGAAGTCTTGTCGGGTCTATCGTCACCACAGACACCGCGCTCGCAAAGGTGCTCGTTCACGGACTCGCTCCGTGGCATGGCAGATTGCTGGTTGTAGACAGCTCAAGCGCGGGGGAGTCGACTGGGCATGGAATCGCAATGCCGCAGATGCTTCACGGCGGACCAGGGCGGGCCGGCGGCGGAGAAGAACTCGGTGGTCTTAGGTCGCTAAGCCATTACATGCAGCGAACCGCAGTTCAAGGGCATCCCGACTTTCTGAAAAGTCTTTAGTAAAAGTCCGATCCGACCCGATTGTGACCAAGGAGCTGAGCGGACTTGGCTGCAAGTGGAGATAAAAGAGCTTGCGACGTCGGGACGGATCAACGAAAATCACATGCCATGGGCAAAATTCTGGAAAATTCAACTGGCTGAAAGGTTTGAATTCGCCGCCTGCGCATCTTTGGCGCTATCCTCGTCGCAGGAGCTAGGCAGTGGGTCCTTTGCGTCCCAGCAGATGAAAGACTCGACTGAGCTGGCGGTAGGGGTCTCGCCGACTTGCTTCGAGTTCGACTGCGGCTATCGCTGCCAGCTGCTTTTTATCGCTGGGGTCTAATTCGGCGCCGCTGAATTCAAGCCAGTCGACAAACAACCAAACCCCATACCATTGCAGAGGCTCCACGCCCTGGCTCCGCATTATTTCGCTGAGTTCACCCACCGTGTCGGCCCGACCTTGTACTCCCAGCACCCCAATCTCAGTTCTTGTGTCAAACGCTGCCAGAGCATCGCTCCACCGCCGTTCCATCGCCGGGCGTACCGCCCCAGCCTTGGCATTTCCCGTCATGATCGAGACCACGCCTCCGGCAGCGACACACTGGCACAGCTGGTTGACTAACGGTTCGGGCTGTTCAAGGTAACCTAGTACTCCATGACATAACACAGCTGCGAAGCGGCGACCATCAACGGCCTCATCTGCGTTCTCGCCGTCGGCCTGTAAGAGCGTCACCCGTCGTTGAACCTCATCGGGCAGCTGTTGGAGTCGCTGTTTCGCCTTGTCCATCATCGCCTGGGACCGGTCAAGCAACGTCACGTCATATCCAGCTTGAGCCAGCGGAAACGACTGGTGGCCCGCACCTCCGCCGACATCTAGCACTGCCGCTGGAGCCGGTGGCAGATGTTCAAGGAGGTGCTGATGCATCACGTATGTGCGCACGTATCCTTTGACTGAGGCATAGGCCTCATCGGCAAATTTGTCAGCCAAGCCGGCCCAGATGTCGTCAGCCACCTCACCAAGATACCAGCAGGAAGTTGGAAAGTGGTATCCTGCGCCCGGCTGCCCGCCGTAGCCTGTGAACTGTGATTTTGAGCGTAAAATGGTTTTCGAAGGCTTCCCTATTTTTGCCGCAGTAGGTGCCGAGGCAGACCTTTCCTTTGAGCTCATGCCTGAAGTCGTAAATATTGACTAAGCGACCCGGCAGGCCCCCTGCCTGGCACCTGCCGTTCGACCAGGTTCTGACGCCAGAAATTGTTGAAAGGGCTGAAAGAACCAAAATCCCGAACCAGCATCTAGGTGGTCAGGGCTTGGGCAAGAACGATGAGGTGGAGGTGAGCGGACTCGAACCGCCGACTTCTACGTTGCGAACGTAGCGCTCTACCAGCTGAGCTACACCCCCGGCCAAGTTTCGATCTTACCTGTATCGGCCGTCTACGGAGTCCTTATATGGCCGAACGATTTAATTAAACACGGCTTTTTTGAACTGGATAAGTAGCCCTACGTATGAAATCAGCGCAATGAACGTTAGCAGAGTCAGAAGCTCGACAATTCGAGACCCCATCAAAAGGTTGATAACGAAAAGCACAAAAGTACTCGCGAGAAGTACCGTAAGTATATTTTTACGACGTCTGATCATATGGTGATGGGCGAGGCGGGGGACCCTTGTATTGAAGCTACCCACTCTGTTCGGTTGTGAACTCAACATTCGGTACTGATCTTGCAAGACGATCTCAGGTTCGACCCGACCGAACTTAGTAAGAATTGTCCAGGATGAGCTGCGGACTGACTGCCTGCCAGGGATTGCGGTCATTGAAGTGGAACACTGATGACCCAATACCCCGAGGGACTTGGAAAAGCTACCAACTGAAGCAACGTGACGCGAATCGCGCCATCTCACAATTAGTGGAATGGTGATGACGGCCGCCCACATTGATGCAACAATCGCCAGTAGCATTTATCAACAATTCCTTAAACTACAAATGTGTAATTACAAATATATCAAGCAAATTGCGGCTGTGCTTTTATATTTGAATAATTTTTACTACATGCGAGTTTTTGGAGTGCGTAATTTTCGAATCTGTGGAAAACTAAAGATTGAGTTCGGGAAGAGTGTCAGCTCCAGGTCTCTTCCAAAGGCCTGATCTGCCACCAACTTTCTCCCAAAGGGCGAGTTCACCAATGACCATGGTTCTATCGGCTGACTTGCACATATCGTAAATTGTGAGCGCAGCCACGGAGCATGCGGTGAGCGCCTCCATCTCGACTCCCGTGCGGTCGACAGTCTCCACTTGCGCTTCGATCTCAACGTAGTCGTCACCTATAGTGAAATTGATGTAAATTGAGCCCACTAACAGCGGATGGCACAATGGGATGAGATCCGGGGTTCTCTTTGCTGCTTGTATACCGGCAATTCTTGCAGCTCCAAGAACGTCGCCTTTTGTAATTGCGTTACTGGCAACTTTAGCGGTTGTTTCAGGCAACATGAAGACTTTGCATCTGGCAGTTGCGCGTCGGTGGGTTGGATCTTTTGGCGTAACATCGACCATGCGCGCTCGGCCGAGCGGGTCAATGTGGGTTAGGCTGCGGTCAGACATTAGTTAATCCAAGGCCTTTCTTTACTGTGCGCTAAATCTGTACATAGTTACCCTGCAAATTGATTCTAGGTTTCACTGGTTAACCGCCGATTTGGCTCATTGATCTCGGCGGCTTGATAAAGTTAACCTTCCCGATGGCGTGGCCTGCCCATTTAGTTCCAACGGCCGCGCTTATTTCTTTGATGAGATCCTTGTCGCTTCCGCCCGATCGAAGGATTGCTCTAAGGTCGAAATCATTTATGGCAAAAAGACATGTCATAAATTTACCTTCAGCGGTTAGCCGGACCCGGTCACAATCGCCGCAAAATGGCTTGGTAACTGACGGTATTACGCCAATTTCCCCCATGCCGTCTTTGTATCTGAATCGTTGGGCCGGCTCAGGTCCGTGAGATACGGGCTCAAGGGGGTAAACGTCGTTGATTTTTTCAACGATTTCATCTGCGGGAACCACCTTGTCCATAGTCCATGCGCCGTCGGCATCGAGTGGCATGAATTCGATGAATCGCGGCTGGAGCCCTCTCTCGCGTCCGAAGGCGGCAAAATCAACGATTTCGTGGTCATTGGTACCCCGTATCATCACGATGTTGATTTTGATCGGATCAAATCCGGCTTCGATAGCGGAGTCGATCCCGTCAAGAACCTTGTCGAGATTATTTCGTCTAGCCATCGAGTAAAAGATTTTTGGATCAAGTGAATCCAAAGAAATATTCAACCTGTCAAGGCCCGCAACTTTCAGATCCTCAGCTATCAGCCTTAGCGAAGATCCGTTTGTCGTCATTGCTAGGTCTACGGGTTTGTTTGTCGACGGAATTATCAATTTAGAAAGTTTTTCAACCAGCACGGGCAGATCGGCGCGGACTGTTGGCTCGCCACCGGTAAGGCGTATGCCATCGAAGTCAAAGTGCTCGACAAAGATCTTTGCCAGGCGCGCTATT
>JAJYFX010000300.1 GCA_021785315.1 Actinomycetes bacterium
GCTGTCAGATCTTAGGGAATCAGGCTGTCTCAGCTACGATGCGCAGATCTTGATGGCCGATGGACGGTCAAAGGCGATTGGCGATTTGGTCACCGACAACGCTGTGGGTGCGCGGGTTGTAAGCGTCGACGAGAGTGGGGATTTGGTGGAGTCGACGATTTCAAACATTTTCTACTCTGGCATGAAAGAGGTGTTTGTTCTCGATCTCGGTGATCGTCAGATCAAGGCCAGTAGCAACCACAAGTTTCTCACCCTAAAGGGTTGGACTCCCGTAGAAGAATTATTGCCGGAAACGGAGATAGCCATAGCTGGGGAATTTGCTCAATCCGGCGAAGGCGCAATGATGACAAAGACGGCTCTACAAGTGCGCTTGGGATCCAAAGTGGCTTGGTCAAGGCTCCGCTCTATCTTTCCATCCGGAAATGAACCGGTTTATGACATATCAGTAGTCGAGACCCACAATTTCATTGCCAACGGCATCGTCGCGCATAACTCGCTCGAGCAGGATGCCGACGTCGTCTTGTTCATCTACCGAGACGAGATCTATAACTCAGACTCGGCCGATCGCGGAACCGCGGAAATCATAGTTGCAAAGCACCGGTCAGGACCCACGGGTGTGGCGCACTTGGCATTTTTGGACTCCTTCACCAAATTTGTCAACATGGCGCAACACTGAGGCGAACCAATCTAACTGGCTCGGGTCGATTCAATCGCCATCTTGTTTTTCCGCCGAGTTAGCCTCGGTTTTATTTAGTTCGGCGATTACCTTCCAGGCTGAGCCAAGAATACGGTCGCGCACTCTGTCGTCGCTTTCACGACTCCACACTGCAACTTGCACTGAATAACTTTCCGTACTCATATCGGCCAGCTCTATCGTCGGGGTCCTATCCCAACTACCCAGATCATCGATAAGCCTGGTTTTGAGATCTTTGGGGCTGATGCTAACTGGCGTGTCAAATCGTATGCTGACGCGCCTGACTCCGGAACGACTCCTATTGACTATGGCTGCCTGAGCCAGAACTCCATTGGGAATTACGAGAGGATCACCGTCGTCAGTAATGATGGTGGTATACATCAGATTGATATCTGTGACCCGTCCAGAATGACCAGGTCTAAGAGCTCCATGGGGGTAGGTTGGCGGCAGGACAGCATATTGCCAAGTCACAAAGCTGATCGAGTCACTCACCTGAAAAGGCTGATTCAATACCAGCCAAACCCCGCCAAAAAGGTTGGACAGCATGCTCTGGCCGGCAAGCCCTATGACAACCGTCAAAAATGCGCCGCCGAACAAAAAGCTTGAAAGCCCGATACCCAGGCCAGCAAATACGGCAAGGGTGATCCCAAGATAAAGGAGGAGCCTAATTGCGAAACTGGTTATGGTCCTTTGCCTCGCAGACAGGGAGGTTAGAGACCTTGTCAAGATCCTTGCTTCGACGATCCGCGCAATTACCGAACCGACAATCAGAATTATTACGGCTCGTATAGGTCCGGTTGCCGCATCTTTGACGGGTGTGTTTTTGAGTGTTGTGTCCAACAAGATAAGCAAAGCAGACCCGACCACAAACAGGGACGCGACTATTATCCATGGCCCTAAGAAACGGTGTGGAGAGTTTTGGCGATCAGCCATTCCAGCTATCTTCCTTTCCATAGAAGCGGATATAGCGTTGTGCTTGAAATCGCTCGGTTTAGTTTAGCCCTGACGCTGCCATCTGTCGCGGCTTACGGCCAAACACGAGTCGTCCGGACGAACATCGACGTTCGCAGATCTGAGCTTCTGCGTGAATTTGCTCCAGTGCCATGCGGATGATCAGATTTGCAATCGCTTGGGCTGACCCGGAGCGGAGCGTGATTTGATTTAGGCAAGTTGAGGGTCTGGTGTGAGTGACGGAACGGCCATGGTGGGTGAATTCGAACTTGACTCGTGTCGGTATGACTCGATCAGCTTGCATTTCCCGAGAATTTTGAAATGGACGAACAATGGAGACACAAAGTCAAAATAGGTGAGCAGCACCGAAAACGCTTCTGTTGAGGGGACGAAAAGAATTCTTGGCAATGCTAAGCGAGGAATTTGAGACTCTCGCCAACCAATGCCGACTTTCAGGGTGCATTCCCACCGACGGATGCCACCCGGCTGGGAAGCTTTACTTTTCGACAACTCACTGCTGTCGCGCCAGTTAATTACAAGCAAATTGCCGGCAGTTAGGTTTGCATTCATAAATCTGGGCAATACCGCGATGGCAGCAGATTAGAAGCTTTGTGGAACTGAATAACTGCGGACCTCTTGCAATATTTCCTGGGCCAGGCGCTCCAAGTGATCAATAGTGGGATAGCGCGATATTGGTCCGCTCACGCCCAAAGCGGCCACCAGCTCGCCGTTGAGACCGAATATTGGTACCGCAGCTCCTGCGGTTGATTCTGAACGACCACCGAGGTTTAGAGAGTAACCTTGTCGCGCGATCTTTTCGATCTCTTCGAATAGTTCTTTAGGTTCCGTAATGGTCCTGGACGTCATCTTGGGCAAAGGAAGTTCGCCGGAAGTAAGGGCGGCTTGAAATGGAGCCGAAAATGCGAGAAAGATCTTCCCGACAGAGGTCGCGTGAATAGGCAGGAGAGAACCGATGTCGGCGCGCACTCCGACTGACTGCGGGCTCAGAATTACATCCACATCCATTATTTGAGAATGGACTGCGACGGCTAAATGCACTGTCTCCTGCGTCGAAGCATTTAACCTTTCCATGACAGGCCTGAGGCTTTGCCGAACATCAAATTGCCTGACCATACCGCTGAGTAGTTCTAACAAGCCTCTTCCAAGGGTATATTCGGAAGTCTCAGGGACCTGGACTACGAACTCCTGGTTGACGAGCGATGTCAGGAGCCGATGTACAGTGCTTACCGCAAGTCCCATTTGGGAGGCAATTGCGTGCACTCCAACCGGTTTGCCAGCACGCCCAAGCTCACGCAAAATTTCCATTGCGTTGACGACAGCGTTTACTGTTCTGCCTGACTTTCCATCAGCTAGTGTCAAATTCTGGTCTGTTTTCTGCATGTCGAGCCTCCATGCTATTAGCCTGACAGTTTTCAATACACCCATTACCTTGGGTTATTCGATGCCAGAATCGTAAAGGGGCCGGAAAGCGGGAATGAGCCACTCTTCAGCGTGATCCCACAATAGTTTCACCTGCAGACCAACATGTAACCTGGTCAAGTCGTCGGTCAGTATCCGGCCTAAAATACGGGGACCCTCCTCAAGCTGAGCTACTCCTACGGCATAAGGCGTGGGAAATACCGGATGGTATTGTCGCCGGAAAATAATGAATGTGTGGAGCAGGCCCAAGCCTCTGACCTTTTGCCAATCCCAATGACGGCTCCAGCACTGTGGGCAAAAAGCGGACGGGGGAAACCAGAATATTCCGCAGTCACGGCATCTCGGTAATTGAAGGCGTTCTTCTTGGCATGCTTCCCAGAATGGCATCGTTTCAGGAGTTGGCCTGGGGACGGGGCGGTGGACTCCGGTCATGGTCTAACCGCCTCCCCGCTGCAGAATCAAGGAGCTATGACATACGGTATTGCCGCCGTGGCCGCTTATCAGCGCCAAGTTCGCATTGGCCACTTGCCGGTTAGATTTATAGCTTTGGCGGACTTGGCGCACGCCTTCAAGAATCTGCAACATTCCTTCGACGTGGCCCTCGGAGAGCTGTCCTCCGGAAGTATTGCAAGGGAGGGAACCACCTAGTCGCAATGACCCTGAAGCTGCAAACTGGCCCCCTTCGCCCTTTGCGCAAAATCCATAGTCTTCAAGTTGAGTCACAACCATGTAGGTAAAACAATCATAAAG
>JAJYFX010000301.1 GCA_021785315.1 Actinomycetes bacterium
CTGTCGTGGGAGTCTCGTTTCAAGCGCACTCCGGTGAAGTATTAACCATCCTCGGACCCAACGGCGCTGGGAAAACCTCAACAGTTGAGTCGATAGAAGGTTACAGAAAACCATCCAAGGGCTCCATCAAAGTCCTCGGCTTGGATCCTTTCGCTGACCTTTCCAAACTTGCCCCGTCCATTGGTGTCATGTTGCAAAGCGGGGGTATTTATCCGAGAATGACTCCCCTCCAGGCCCTTCGGCTCTTTCATGGGTATTACAAGAAGCCCTTGGAGATCGATTATCTGATCAAATTGACCAATCTTGGGCCTACCCTCAAGACACCTTACAGACAACTGTCAGGAGGGGAGAAGCAGCGTCTCTCTCTGGCATTAGCAATCATCGGCCGACCTAAAGTGGTCTTCCTCGACGAACCTACCGCCGGTATCGATCCCGAAGGGCGCCTTGCGGTTCGTGAAGTGATACGGAATCTGAAGTCCCAGGGCGTTTGCGTTCTGCTCACCACTCACGAGCTCGACGAAGCCGAACGGCTGTCGGATCGAATTATCATTCTGGACCATGGAAAAATCGTTGCCGAAGGCAGCCCGGAAGACCTCATGACGGCTGCTCATGGCGACAATATCCGCTTCAGCGCACCAGTCGGGCTGGATCTGGCCGAACTGGCGTCGGCCATGGATGCAAAGGTTACAGAAGAAAGGGCGGGGGAATACCTCGTATCCACAGCCGCAATCCCCGAGCAGATCGCAAGACTGACCTCCTTCCTGGCCAGCAGGAACATAGCCATCGGTGATATCAGAGCGGGAAGGTCTTCCTTGGAAGACGTCTTCTTCGCATTGACAGGCAAGGAAATGGAACCAGAAGCAAGTCCCAATGACAGGCCTAGAAGCAGGAGACGCCGATGAAACCTTACCTGGCTCAGGCCAAGACCGAAATAAAGCTGGCCCTCACGCAGGGCGAGTCACTTTTGGTGACGATCGGAATTCCGGTAATTGTACTTGTAGGGCTTTCGCTGACTAAGGCGCTGCCTTTGCCAATATCAGCCCATTCGGCCGCAGATTTCCTGGTTCCCGGGACGATGACTTTGGCAATAATGGCGACCGGAATGGTGTCGACCTCTATCGCAACTGGAGTCGAAAGATCATACGGCGTACTCAAGAGGCTCGCCACGACTCCACTTGGTCGGCCAGCACTGCTATTGGCCAAGATAACCTCAATTCTGGTATTAGAAATCATCCAATTGGCAGCTCTGGCAATCATTGGCATCTTGCTCGGTTGGCACCCGGCTGGCAACGCAGTATTCTTTGTCATTTCAGCAGTTCTGGCCACCTCAGGGTTTGCGGGCATTGGACTGTTCATGGCGGGCACAATGAAATCAGAAGTAATCATTGGGGCAGCTAATGGCATCTACCTGATCCTTCTGTTTATTGGAGGCATCATAATGCCCATTTCGTCGCTCCCGGGAGCCCTGGAGACATTCGCGCGGCTGCTACCCGCGGCTGCTCTTTCCGAGGCTTTGTACCATTCCGCCGGGATCGGAGGAAGCATCCCATTATGGGCATGGCTTAACCTGATAATTTGGGCGATTGCCGCTCCCGTTCTAGCCTCCAAGACCTTCAAATGGGAACAATGAGACTGCCCCATATAGAAAGACGACGTCGTCTAGCATGTACACGGTGCCATCACTGAGTCCGCAAAAACCAAGCATCTCGCCTGACGCGTTTAGAAAGTTAGCCCTGTTCGCTCTCATCGGACTGTCCGTCATCATCGTCACAGGCGGAGCCGTCAGGCTGACAGGATCTGGGCTGGGTTGCCCCGACTGGCCAACTTGCCAGGGACAGCAGTATGTTGCTCAACTTTCCTTCCATCCGATGGTTGAGTTCGTAAACAGAGTCATCACTATTTTGATGACCGTGGCAGTGATTCTTGCAGTTGCCGCGGCATTTCTGCGAAAGCCGTTCAGAAAAGATTTGGCCTGGCTTTCGTTCGGCATGATTGTCGGGCTGATCGCCCAGATCATCTTGGGCGGAATAACTGTTATCGAGAAGCTGGCTCCGCCGTTCGTGATGGCGCATTTCCTGCTCTCCCTTATCATCGTTTTCGATGCGCTAGTGCTGTACAAACGATCGATCACCTCTGACAAAAATCCGGTTTCAATGGTCTCCAAGGAGACCCTCTGGCTGGGACGGCTGATGATCGCCAATCTGGCAGCCGTTCTTATTATTGGCACCGCCGTTACAGGAAGCGGACCTCATTCCGGCAGCCCAATTTCTCCAAGGCTCCCCTTTCCATTAAGAGCGGTCGCGGAGCTCCATGCAGATGGCGTCCTCCTGCTGGTCGGACTGACGCTGGCCTCGGTGTTCCTTCTGTCGGCAATAAAGGCCCCGGAGAAGGTGCAGCAGCGGGGCCGGACCCTGCTATGGGTGATGGCCAGCCAAGCGGCACTTGGTTACATACAATACTTCTCCAAGCTGCCTGTTTTGCTTGTGGGATTCCACGTAGCCGGCGCCACACTAGTTTGGATACTAATGATCTGGCACTACCTCGGTTTCTTTGCAAGGCCTGCCGAAGAGAAAAACGCTGCGCTCATCGCAAGCGACGACATGAAGTCAAACCTTGCCAGCACCTAGCCTAGGATGATAAGGATGACAGGAAGCTTGCAAACAACTCCGGTCATCGAAAAGATCGATCTGCCTTCAAACATATTTGAGGACAACAGTCTCTGGAAGGTAATTGTCTGGAACGATCCGATCAACCTGATGACCTATGTCACCTGGGTTCTGCGAAGACTTTTTGGTTATTCGCAGGGGAAAGCCCATGCTTTGATGATGGAGGTGCACACCCAGGGCAAAGCAGTGGTTGCCTCCGGCGAAAGAGAAAAGGTTGAACTCGACGCATACCGGCTCCACGAATACGGCCTGTGGGCCACCATAGAACAGGACTGACGATGTCCGGCAAAGAGATCGAGAGAATTGGACTGGATAAATTCAGGATCGATCTGCCTCCTCAGGTGCGCCAGCTTCTGATTGACATGAAAGAGCTTGCCTTGGCCCATGTCGAGGAGAACTCGCCGGCATCCCGGCGCATCTTCCCAGTCGCATATCAGAATTCCCCCGAAATGGAAATGGATTTCAGCCAACTTACCAGAGAGCCCCTAGCCCGCCACCACCGAGAGACTCTTGAAATCTTTGCAAGCACCTTGTCCAATTCAGAAATAACCGAAGATGAAGCGCTCGCATGGATGAATGCGCTCAACGACATGCGCCTTATCCTCGGAACCGCACTTGACATCGACGAAGAACGGGCGGCGCCAGATGAGAATGATCCCAACTACGAAGGCTTTGTAGTTTATGATTTGCTTACATATCTGCAGGGAGCACTAATCGAAGAGATTCAGCGTTGAACTAAGCCATCGAGACGCCTTGCTCATGCTAGTTCAACTACGAAATACAATGCGGAACCAGTACCGATGTAGTTAGAGATCCTCGAGAGACTTAAGGACATAACGCAAATGAGCCAAGTTTCGAAAAGAGTTATAGCTGTCGGATTCACAGGTCAAAGCGGCGCTGCAAATATGCTCAAACATGCATTATCTGGAGCTTTTGAGATCACCTTCGTTGGTTCCCCATTGGTCCATGACCAAATTGGAAGAGGGGAAACAATAGTTCTCGGAAGGGACTTCGACTACGAATCAGAAAGCGGTTTCGCAGCCGTAAACAAAGCAGTGCATAATGGCTCGAACCTACTGATAATCGGTCCGCCCGGAACGGGTTTCCCTCCAGCCTGGCAGGAGCTGGCAGGGGTGACACCGCTTGAAGCCAAATCTGATGGCGAATG
>JAJYFX010000302.1 GCA_021785315.1 Actinomycetes bacterium
TGACTGGCGAATTTGCTACGGCGCCAGGACCACTCGTTTCGCCGACATTTTCAACTACCGAAGAATCCAAACTGCAGGCTCGGCAAAGGCTCGGAATTTCTTCCGAGGCAACTGCTGTACTAATAGTTGCCGGCAGCTGGGGCGTCGGCGAACTTGAGGATACCTTCGATAACATGTTGTTGGCCGAGGAGTTTCTCCCTATAGCAGTCTGTGGAAGAAATCAGGACCTCGCGAATCGGTTGCGAACTAGGGGAAAAGGAATTGTCCTCGAGTGGACCGACGAGATGGCAACATATATGAAAGCGTGCGACGCGGTGGTACAAAATGCCGGCGGTCTTACATGCATGGAGGCATTTGCTGCCGGACTGCCGGTCATATCGTACAATCCAATCCCTGGCCACGGACGCCAGAATGTTTTCGAGATGACCGCCGCAGGCGTCACCAAGTGGGCCAGAACGGCAGATGGACTAAGACAGTCGATCCGAGAACTTAGAGATTTTGGCGATGAAATCACGCGGGAGGCCAAGACAATTTTCGTGGGCAATGCCGCGGACGATATTGAACGTCTTCTCTTTGGTGAGATGCCGAGCAGAATTGCGCCAATCGTTAAACCAGCGTCCCGGCGCTTCGCAGGAGCGATTGCAGCCGCTGCCATGCTGTTCGTCTCGATTAACCTAGTCTCAAATATTGCCACCTCTAAAGGGCTCAATATAGCGCCGGTATCATACGCATCCCAGCAGTACGTTTATTTGACTGTCCTGTTGGGACCAAAAAATATCAATGATCCTGTCCTGGCCAAGACCCTCGCCCGTGACAACGTGGCGGCTATTGTGACTGGGAAAACCGCGCTTGCAGCTCCCCAGAGCGTCGCAGACCTTGCGAACAGCGGTGTCGCGATAATCAATGGTGGCTGGGATAGCTCGTCAGATCTCCACCTGATAACACCTAACAATGCAGCTTCGCACACCATGCTGCTCCTGGAAAAGGCTACCAACGAGAACATAAACATATATGCCCCGCAAATGGTGGTGAACAGCGTCGACCTGGCGTGGGCCACAATTCACCACCAGACAATTATCCGGCCGATTGAAGTCAATCCGCATGAGAACTCGTCAAAGCAGATTTTCAAAGCAGGTCAGATCTATGAAATTGATGGAAGTTCAATGACTTCCCAACAGCTGCTCAGTCAGATCAGCGACCTCAAATCCACTCTGGGAACTTCAGCACTTCAGGTGACACCAGTATGGGCTTTAAGATAAGCGACAACAAAACTTCAGTATCGGCGAAAGTGCTAACGGCATCGTCAGCCATGGTCGTCGGAGCGGGCCTAACATGCCATGCGATTCCAGCACTCACTGCAATCGGACCAATAAGACGCCGGCTTTTCCCTGAACTCTCAGGCCTGTCTAGTTCAAAAGCGATTGCCCTCACGTTTGATGACGGGCCGGATATCAAATCCACCGCCATGTTTCTAGACAAACTCGACAAATACAATTGGAAAGCCACTTTTTTCATGCTCGGATCGATGGCAGAAAAGAGTCCCGGCCTTACAAGGGAAGTAAAGTCCCGGGGGCATGAAATAGCCGTTCACGGCTATTTGCACAAGAATCTTCTCCGGAGATCCCCAAATGCGACTCGTAACGACATTCAAAAGGCTTACGATACCCTGTCGGAGATATCTGGCGCCAAGCCAAGGTTTTACCGCCCTCCTTATGGTGTGCTAAACATGCAGGCTCTGCTGACCGCTAAGAGTTTGTCGCTAACCCCTGTATTGTGGACATCCTGGGGGCGCGACTGGAGAGCACAAGCTACGCCCGCCTCGGTAATTCGCGATCTCTCCCACGGACTCCGCCCAGGGAGTACGCTACTGCTGCACGATTCGGACTGCACATCTGCCCCAGGCGCATATTCCTCGGCCTTGGGTGCACTGGATTTGCTCCATGAAAGGCTTAAGAGTTTGGAAATACCCGTAGAACGCCTCTGTGATCACTTTCCAGACTGATCCTGCCGATCCGGATCATCGAACAATATCTGGCCTTCCCTGAAGTCCACTCCCCTTTTCCTTTGCTGCATGTCCCAAAGCTCTCCGCCGATAACCTGAATCGTCGTCGCCGCTGGAATTCCTATCAGTGCACCGATAAGTCCAAGCAGGTCAGCGCCGACAAGAACCGCTATCAGAATCCACAGTGTGTTCAAGCGCACAGTTCTTGCCATGATCACCGGATTCAATATATGGTTCTCGAGCTGCTGATAAACGATGAAAACTATTGCTACCAAGATCCCAGCTGTCAGTGAATGAAGCAGCGCAAACAGGACCGTAGGAACTCCGGCAAGCAATCCACCAACCAGAGGCAAAAGATCTACCATAGCTACCCAAACTGCCAGGACAATCGGGAAGGGGACACCAAGGACCAACAGCGTAACGTAAACTACCACTCCGGCAATAACAGAGGTAAGCAAATTACCCAGAACATAACCGGTGATGGCCTTGACGAGCCTTTCCCGCACTCTCATAAGGGCAAGCCTTTTCTCAGGACCGGCTAACTGATACATCGCACCAAAGAGTACCGGAGCCTCGATCTCAATGAACAAGGAAAGCAGGAATATCGTCACCACACGTGCAATACCTGCAAGAACCGTCTTTGCGGCCACGACTGCCGGCCCGCTAGCCTGCGACAACATACTGGTCAGCTTGGACGAGTTTGCCTCTACGTAGCTATCGATATGAAACCGTTTTATCAATCCGCCAAATTGCCCGGTGCCGGTCTGTGCTTGATTGACCAAACCCGGCAGCTGATGGGAAAACTTGACTCCCGCAGCGTATAGCGGCCTCGTGATCAAAAATATAATTCCGCCAAATACGGCCAGAGCCATGACAAATACAATTACAGAAGCCACCGAGCGCTTTAAATGGAATCTATACAAATACTTGACCGCTGGATCCAGAACCATGGCGACGATCAGGGCAAGAAGAAGATCGAGCACTAGCGATCGCAAAAACCAAAGCAGCCAAACTGACAGGGCAATGCCGACCGCCATTAGCTGAATTTGAAAAATGCGCTTCAGGCTACTCGACTTGTTTTCCGAATCATCAGCAACGTTGCTCAACTCAGTTGTTCCATGTTCCTAATTCATCTAAACGTCTAAGCTTGGATTCAAAGCAAGCTTTAGCCGGGACCTGTACCAAAGTTACCAGGGTGTAAGATCATAAGTCATAAATTACAAAATGATCTAGGGTCTATTTTCGGTTGAAGGGCGTGGATGGTATTGGAGTTACTCCTCATAGGACAACGACAATGAGCAGCTTCGACGGCCAACAAACATCTGATTCCCGGTTGCATCAACCGTCGATATTGAGGAGCTACACGATACGCTCCATCAAGGTCGTAGCAATTTTGCTAATTGTTGAATATCTTGTCCTGCCACAGCTTGCCGGAGCAAGAAAAGCCGTGTCACTTATACAGCACCTGAATATCGGCTATGTCGGGCTCGCTCTAGTCGCAGAGATTGCCGCCTTGATGTCTTACGCCTATCTGACTATGTCTGTGCTACCTCCGCAGTCATTGAAACCCTGGACGGCCTTACGCATCGACCTGTCCTCATTAGCTCTTTCACACGTGACGCCAGCTGGAACAGCCGGAGGAACCGGCCTGTCGATCCGGCTGCTGGTAACGCAGGGAGTCCGAGCCGCAGATGCTGCGTTCGCAATTGCAGTTCAAGGAATCGGCTCGGCGGTTGTACTGAATCTCATCTTCTGGGTAGCCCTAATAATCTCAATTCCAATCTGGGGCTTCAACACGGTATATCTCAGCGTTACCCTCGTTGGAA
>JAJYFX010000303.1 GCA_021785315.1 Actinomycetes bacterium
CGCAGGGCCGAAAAAGGCTTTACGCAATCATCGCAGTCCTGGTGGTGATGGGTGGCTACTTTGCCGTACGCGCAATTCTTAGGACTTCGATTTTCTCAGTTCGACAGATCGAAGTGATTGGTAGTACTCGCTATTCGAGTTCCTTCGTGGCCGCTCAGAGCGGAATTTCGATAGGCGTTCCGCTCACCGAGGTCAATCCAGCACTCGTTGCCCAAAGGATTGAGCAGCTTTCGTGGATGGGACCGGTCAAGGTCCACAAGGAATGGCCCGGAAAGCTCCTAATTACGGTACGCGAGCGAACGGCGCTCGCAGTGATACCCCAAAGCCCCAAGACCGATCTCGAAGTCGACAGTTCCGGACGGGTACTGACTACGGTTGCGTCGGGCGCGGGCAAGTTGATCAAGCTTTGTTTAATGCCTGATATAACCTCAGCGAAGGTTTTGACGCAGTCGGCAAATTGCGAGGTTCAGGCCACACCCGTTGGCGCGTACGTTAACCCGAAGCTAGCTCCCTTGCTGGCAGTTGGCCAAGCATTGCATTCCGCTGCTTTCTCAGACTTTTCAGAGCTTGCAACTTCAAGTTCTGGGGAGATCGATGGTGTGCTTTCAAGCGGAGTTGCGGTGAGGTTCGGCTCGACGGCACAGCTGCCCCAAAAATTAAGGGCTCTCCAACTGCTACTGTCTCAGGCATCGACTGCTGGTTACAGCACGATCGATCTCCGGACCCCGCTGGAGCCGGTTTTGAGTAACTGGTAGCAAGCTGCTTGGCATGAGCCCACTTTTCGCGGCGAGGATTTCGCCTCTCGGGCGTCTGCGGGGCAAATTTAGATCGGTGGATGCCGCTCGGAGAGAAGTTGTTATTTAGTTTGTTCTTAAAATCGAATAGTCCTGGTGAAGGAGATATATTCAGAAACCCTCAAGTATTTCTTGAGGCTTTTTAGTAGAAAACCTACGACCTGAGGTACTAACTTCTTCCTAAGTTCTCGATGCAAAAGTAGAGAGTCGTGAGGTTCTTAGTTCCCTGGGGCGTGTGGTTAGCTGACAGCAAGTGCTGACTCGTGGGAACAGGGTTACTTGAAGAGACTGGGCTGTCTCTTTAAAGGGCTGGTCGGGGAAGAAAATTTCAGTAGGCATTTGAATAATTTTGGAAGGCGGTTCTGTATATGGTCGGTGAGACACAGAATTACATTGCTGTGATTAAGGTTGTAGGTGTCGGAGGTGGCGGCTGCAACGCAATAAACCGTATGATTGACGCCGGACTGAAGGGCGTTGAATTCATAGCAGTGAACACCGACGCTCAGGCCCTCCTTATGAGCGATGCTGATCTGCAACTGGATATCGGCCGCAGCCTCACGAGAGGCTTGGGCGCCGGAAGCGATCCTGAGGTTGGCCGGTTGGCGGCTGAAGAACATCGCGAAGAGATCGTGGAGGCCCTCAAGGGTGCGGATATGGTGTTTATCACCGCGGGCGAAGGCGGCGGCACAGGCACCGGTGCGGCGCCTTTGATAGCTGAGCTGGCCAAGAGCCAGGGAGCTCTTTCGATTGGAGTTGTCACAAGGCCGTTCTCCTTTGAAGGCCGTCGAAGGGCACTGCAGGCCGAGAATGGCGTGACAAAGCTGAAAGAGCATGTCGATACCTTGATAATCATTCCTAACGACCGCCTTTTGACAATCGCGAATGAGAAGACTTCGATGTTGAATGCGTTCAAGATTGCAGATGAGGTCTTGCTGCAAGGCGTCCAGGGCATCACCGATTTGATTACGACGCCCGGCTTGATTAACACCGACTTTGCTGATGTCAAGATGATCATGTCAAGCGCTGGAAGCGCAATAATGGGAATCGGTACCGCTTCGGGAGAGAACCGAGCGCTCACTGCTGCTCGTAACGCCATTACCTCTCCGCTTCTGGAAGCATCAATCGAAGGCGCAAGAGGAATACTGCTCAACATCGCGGGCGGCGCGGACCTGGGACTGTTTGAGGTTCAAGAGGCGGCGCAGGTGATTCACAACGCTGCAGATCCTGATGCAAACATCATCTTTGGTTCGGTGATCGATGAGGCCATGGGAGACGAAGTGCGCGTGACGGTCATCGCGGCAGGCTTCGACGATTGGAAGAACAGGGAACTTTCAAACGCTCAGATCCCCAAATTCCGCACATCAAAGCCTAAGCCGGAGCCTGCCTCAGTGAGCTCGCCTGCCCCGTTCGCGTCCGTGAATGAAGAGGACTCATTGGACGACGATTTCGATTTGCCATCCTTCCTGCGCTAGACAGGCAGCTCTGTCTGGGCTGGGCTATAGGAAATGGATGGGAGTCCGGATTGCGTTTGCTGTATCAATTTGAGAGTGGCTTCGATGTGTACTTTACTACCAAAGATGACGGAGACGCCAGAACCCTCATGTCTGAAGGGATAGTTGAAGGAGAATTGATTAGCAGGCTTGGCAAGCGAATTCGCCTTGCGACGGCTCGTCAAATTCATTCGGAAATTGTGAATATTGTGGACTGCAATAGCGACGGGGGAGCTGATGGTGAATTGCCAGATGGTGATGCGCTTGTGACTCGTGATGCCGATGTAGGTCTTGGAATTCTGGTGGCTGACTGTGCGCCGGTTGCGCTGGCTAGCAAGGAAGGTGTATTCGCCGCAGTCCATGCTGGCTGGAAGGGGATATACAAGGGAATATTGCCCCAGACGGTGAGGACGATGCGTTCGCTTGGCGCAACTGACATAAGCGCTTATGTGGCTCCCTCGATCAAGTCGGAGTGCTATGAGTTCGTTGGTCAAGAGCTGGATAAAATATCGCAGGACCTTGGCTCAACCGTCGTAGGGCGTACCTCATGGGATACGGTGAGCTTGGATCTTCTCGAGTCAATAAAGCAGTCCCTGAAAATCGAAGCGGTATCCAGGATTGACGCTTCAGATGACTGCACTGCCTGCGGGGCGGGCTATTTTTCATACAGGGCGAGAAGAAGCGCTGAGCGGCATTTAATGGTAGTTGTCGATAGAGGCGGTCGCAGGTGAACCAGCTAAGCGGCGGATCTGTTGCCCAAATAAATTCGGCATACCGCAGTGTGCTCTCGAGAGGCCTTCGCGCATCTGGCGGCAGGCAGTTCGAAACGATTGGAGTGACAAAAACCCTACCGATAGATTTGGTGTCTGCTGGCTACCAGGCTGGGATCCGAAGTTTCGGAGAGAACTATGCTGACGAGCTATTGGAAAAGGCATCTAGTCCTTTGCTCGCAAATGACGAAGATCCAATCAGGTGGCACTTTATTGGCGCGATTCAGTCCAGGAAAATTGCAAAACTCGCCAGATACGTCTCGGTTTGGCATTCGGTGGCAAGGGCCAAAGAGATCGACCGAATCGCCGAGATAACTCCGGATGCAGAGATATTTATTCAGGTGAACTTCTCTGTGGAGGGTGACAGAATAAGAAATGGCGTGCCTATCGATGCCGCGGAGGAGCTGGTTAATCTGGGGAAGGCCAGCGGTCTGCAAGTTTTAGGTCTCATGGTGGTACCTCCGCAAGTAGATCGAATTTCATTAAGGGATATTTTTACAGCAGTAAATGATGAGAGACTTAGACTTGGGTTGCAATGCTGTTCCATGGGAATGTCGCAAGATTTCGAGTTGGCGCTGGCAAAGGGATCGACCCATATTCGGCTAGGGCGGGTTTTATTTGGTGATGCAAGGGCTATGGGCATCTTGGAGTCAAAAGAACATTTAGGTCAAGGAGGACCCGGGTAGAAATGTCAAGGTTTCAAAAGGCAATGGTCTGGCTCGGATTGACCGATGCTGAAGAAGACGACGAGAGCTATG
>JAJYFX010000304.1 GCA_021785315.1 Actinomycetes bacterium
GGGGTTCGTCGCACAAAAGTCGACACCTTTGGTCGGAATTAGCAGCAGACGTAGCTAGGGTTTAAATTCGCTGTGAATAAATATCGAAAGCTACGAGAGTTATATAGGAGAATTTAATGGGACTTCAATTAGGCGACATAACACCCAACTTCACCGCTAATACCACACAAGGTGAGTTGACATTTTATGAATGGCTTGGCGACAGCTGGGGCGTTTTGTTTTCACACCCGGCTGACTTCACCCCGGTTTGCACCACCGAGCTAGGAGAGGTAGCCAAGCTTAAAGATGAATTTACAAAGAGGAACACTAAGGTCATCGGCCTTTCGGTTGACCCGGTCGAAAAGCACATTGAATGGGAAAAGGACATTGAGGAGACTCAGGGCAAAGCTGTCAATTTCCCAATGATTGGTGACCCCGAGCATAAAGTTGCTGACCTCTTCGGGATGATTCATCCGAACGCATCGAACACGCTCACCGTCCGATCGGTATTTATCATTGACCCGACAAAGAAACTTCGTCTTACAATAACTTATCCCGCCTCTACCGGGCGAAATTTCCAGGAGATCCTGCGCGTGCTTGACTCGCTCCAGCTGGTGGACAAATTCACTGTCTCGACACCGGTCAACTGGAATGACGGAGACGACGTCATAATTGCAAATTCCGTAACCGATGAGGACGCCAAGACCAAGTTTCCTAAGGGTTTAAAGACCCTGAAGCCTTACTTGCGCCTGACGCCACAGCCAAACAAGTAAATCAGCACGAGTGCGGGTCGCCGCATCTCTTCAAACCAAAAATAGACGTGTCATGCAGCCGTTGAATATGAGCCTGCATGACACGTTTCATAGGCACTAGCTAAGTATCGATCCCAGCTCGGGTCGCCGCACGATGCCTAAAATAAATTCGGACCGCACCCTCTCGACGAGCCTTGCTGGCAATTCGGCGATGGCGAATCCCTCTCCAAAACCAAAGCCATAACGGCTCGAATCGTATGCCGTCAAAGATCGCGCATGCAGAGCTACTAGAGGACTACCCGAGCAACAGAACCTTCGTCAACGTCATATCGCCATCCCTCAACGGTTATGCCAGCTGGCAACGAGCGACAAGATCGGATGAGCCTGACGTCCTCGGCCAGCGCCGCATCTGGCGTATCCATCGTCATGAATTCCCAGTCTCCAACATCCAGGCCTGCTGAAGCCAAGTGAGTCTGTACGTCCAGATCGCTCAATTGGGTTAGCGCGCATTTTGTGTGCTGCAACACAACAATGCTGTCAACACACAGAAAGGACGTGGCAAATATAAGAGATCTCAGTACGTCGCTAGTTACCCGCCCTCCCGCATTTCGCATAATCTTGGCATCACCTGGGACCAACCCAAGCATTGCCAACGGCTCGATTCTGCTGTCCATGCAGGTCAATAAAGCCAAACCCTTCGCCGCTCTGGGTGCCAAGCCGGCAAGAGCAAACTTCTCAGAGTATTCTTTGTTCGCATCAATTAGTTCTTCCAACATAAGGCCAATATAATTCTCTCCCTTGCCTGGAAAACCTTTCTAAGCCCTATTTCGCCAAAACGTTCCTCGAAACGTGGCACAAAGATCAATCCGTGCGCGAACTCAAATCCGGTCATACCGGGCTAAATCAACTCCCTCTGAAGATCCTTTCCTCGGCACGAGCACCGAGTGATTTTTCCAGAGCATCGCATTATCCTGGAAATAAAGAAGAGTTTTGGACTGGCTCGGAATGGAGTTCCATTAATAGATGACAAGCCCCACCTGGAACCCACGCGAGCACACCCAAACGCGCCGGCACCAGAAATCAACAACTGCCAAGGTATTAATACTCAATTTTGCTTTTCTCATAGTTGTGGCGGGCTTTGGTTTCTATGCGAATTCACTGGTCCTATTGGCCAGCGCCATTCATCTGATCGCCGATACAGTGGGCCTGGCAATTGCGTACATTGCGATTCTCCTCGCGTCGAAACCGGTCTCGCTGAAATACTCCTTTGGTCTAGTCAGAGCAGAAGTAATTGGAGCCCTTGTCAACGGCACTATTCTGCTCGCCACTTCAATATGGATTGTCGTCGAAGCGGCAAAAGACTTGGTCCATCCCCATCCGGTGTCTTCGCTACCGGTAATTCTCTTGGGGATAATCGGACTGCTTGTAAGCGCAACATCACTAAGGGCCCTGCACCTAAGCTCCGGCAAGAGCCTCAACATGCGTGCGGGTGTTGTCCACATGGCCGGAGATGCAGCTGGATGGCTTTTAACTATTGTTTCTGGTCTTGCAATTTGGATTTTCGCTTTCAACCGTGCGGACGCGCTCGGTTCGATTGTTATATCGCTTCTAATAGTCATATCTTCTTGGCGAATCGTCGCGAGCACGGTATCCGTATTGCTTGAGTCGACCCCAGGGGAAATCAGCCTTGACGAGATCCGCGAAGCAGTCGCATCCGATCCCAAGATTCTCGATGTTCACCATCTTCATCTCTGGAATTTAGCTTCAGACACAATCGCGCTATCGACTCATATTCTCATGGAAGACGGAACCACACTTCATCTGGCACAAATCAAAGTGCAGGAGATCAAGAACATGCTGAAATCCAGCTACGGAATCGACCACGTCACGATCGAGGTGGAATGTCACAGTTGCGGCGACATTGACCACGAGACTGGGAAATGAAGCCCTCGACACTTCCCCTATGAAAAGACAGCCGAGCCGAGATATAGCCTGACCAATATCAGACCGATAGAGCCCACTGATAAAGCCAAGGCGCCAGACAGCGAGGCAATGCCGCCCGACATGGCCAGTTTGAGCCCGACCGCAAGCCAAAAGAGTGGAAGAATCATGTCCACACCAATTTTGCGGCGCAGCAGAAGAGACAACTTTTCTTTTTCCATCCGCGCAATTCGCTCTGAGAGTTCACGGTCGAACTTGCCCAGGCAACCTCCGCTTTCAATATCGCAGCCGGCCTGGGAACAGCCATGATCCCCAGTTACAGCCGAGCACGATCCCTGAGACTCATACGTTTTCATGCCGCTCTTGTAGTAGAGGTAACCTATGAAGGCGATAACGCCTACAAACCCCAACGAACAAGCGACCGATGTCTCCCAGGATGCTGAGACGATATCTGCAGAAGCCACCTCGATGAGCCCGAAAACCCAAATTGCCGCCGCGGCGATGCCAAGCACCTTGCTTCTAGCAAATACATTGGAGAACTTGATCGACTCAGGAGTCGTCAGTTTCGGGTGTGAGCGAGACTGCAGAAAATTATCCACATTGAGACTTTAACCTCCATAAGGCGCAAACGATTCAGCTGCCGCAAAAGATCAAGTCACAATTGACTAGCGTATCATGCTCGAAATTAGCGCCGAGCAGATTCGACCAGATCTGCTATCCGGCCAGAATTGAATTTGAATTCATCCTGGTTAGCGTACTTCTTCCAGATCTCGTTGCCACCTGTCCGCCAGTCCACGCTCGGTATCTCCAACAGCACCGGGTCAACTTTTGTCTTGTACTCCTCGACAAGGCTAATTAGCGAAGTAACAAGCGTGTCCGAAAGATAATGCGGCTTGAGTCCAAGGTCCATGAGCTTTGTATGCCGGGGATTGTAGTAATGCTCTTCCGCCTCAACCCTTGGATTCTCGATGTGCACAATGTCGGTTGACAAACCAATTCTAGTTCGCGCGGAAGAGACCAACCGGGCCAGATCATTGATGCTGAATTGCTCGGTGAACTGGTTGAACACTCTGCACTCACCCTCCTGCGGCGGGTTCTCCAGCGTAAGAGTAATGCACGCCATCGTATCGCGAATGTCTA
>JAJYFX010000305.1 GCA_021785315.1 Actinomycetes bacterium
CCGTTCCATATGATTTCTCATAGTGGAAGCCACCCGGTAGACATTTGATATGACCCCATAGGCGACGAAATCTATCGGATCATCGCCAACACGAGCCTGTACGTCCTTTTCCGCCTGTATCAAGTCCGCTGAGCTGCCCTCAGGAAATGCCCGTGCCATGGTTTGCTCCAATATCACTAAGTTTCGAAACCGTGCCAGTACCAAAATCAGCTTGTTTCACAAGATACCAGCTCGACACGAGTACGTGGCGTGACCGACTCCCCCGGATTTTGCATGCTTTGAAAACTCCGCCATCACAGAGCTAAGACTAGATGAGCTTGACACTAGTGGTTTCCATAGAATAAGTCAGACCTTGAATTCCCCGCGGTTCCGTGAATACGACTCGTGAACAGCGTCCGGCAAATCCAGAGTGATCAGGCTCGGTAGCCAGGGAAGCCAGAAGCTACATTGCGAGACTGCTCGGCCTGGGCGAGACATCCTCCCAATTGGTCACACCCCATGTCAGCACTAGGAAGTCGGACTCTTCCTCCCGAGTAGAGCCGTGGTAGTGCCTTTCGACAGGTGGCACGCTGACCAGCTCTCCGCGCGCCAGATATACCTCCCCGTCTGTCTCGTTGCCAATCACTCCTTCGTCCGACAGAACGTAGATCAGTTGGCCGCCCGGATGCGAGTGCCAATTGGTAACCACGCCTGCCTCATAATGACAATGAAGAACGTCGGGATCCTTTGGACTGGTGGCGGAGCGCAGCGTCTCAACAAGTGCCTCGCCATTGTAGCGGTCCTTGTTGATTTGTCTCTTCTCAGCCCGATTAATAATTCTCATACAATCTCCAAATCACCGACAAGCCCCTGATTCAAAGCCGCCCACATCGGCGCAGCCGAGCGTAAATAAAACTTCCAAGGGTGAAGCCCGCTACTAGCACATTAGACCATTTCGGCGCGCAACCAAAAACTGGGTTCCGCCAAAGCGCCTTTCAGCCTCCCCAGAAGCTGGCACGCCTGGGGAAAATCCATCTGATCCCGCCCCGAGGATCATCGGTATCGCCCAAATACCTCGGAATGAGGTGTATGTGCGCATGCATCACGGTTTGCCCTGCAGAGTTTCCGTTATTTATACCAATGTTATATCCATCTGGGCTAAAACAGTCGTCCAGATGTTCCTTAGCCGCCATGAGCAGCTCGTCGAGGCCTTTTCTTGTAGCCAGAGAGAGGGAAAAATAATCCCAGTTATGCTCGTCAGGAATAATCAGGCAGTGCCCGTTCGAGACAGGATGCAAGTCGAAGATGGAGAACCCGAATTCATTTTCAACTATGGCCTTGGAGCGGTCGCACTGACAAAAAGCGCAATCCAATTCGTGATGCATCTGCGCCCTCACATCTCTCTCACCTATCCATTCTGACGCAAGTCGCACCATAATGAAATAGCAAAAATATCTTCATCATTCGGACTGCAAGATACGCATTGAAAAAGACCGGCATCCATTTCCGCTTTGTGGAACCACCCGCTCCGGTTCGCATTTCGGAGCTCAAATGCCCGGGAAAGACCTCGCTATCTTGCGGCCCTCCAAGACTGGCTGCAAACCCGCTGATGACAGCCGAGCAAGACTTCATTCGCCGATCACAAACCGAGCACCGCGAAACAGGAGTCACCGGCGCTGGTTGTCGCGGAGGATCCGAATCGCGGCATTTGGGGCGGTGTTAGAATTAGTCGTTGGCAGTCACGAGCTAGAATCCAGGCTTAACTCAGCCACCATGGAGGACCCTTGGAACTGCACCGCATCCCGCTTTCCGAACTTGCCGAGCTCTTGTCAACCAAACAGATTTCCGCCAGGGAATGCGTGGCCTACTTCATAGAGCGCACCGAGCGTCTGAATCCGGTTCTCAATGCATTCGTCGCCCTCGATCCGGATTCCGCCGTGAATAAGGCGGGAATTATCGACAAAGAAAGAGCGCGAAACCATAATGTCGGATCGCTAGCCGGAATCCCATTTGGGGTAAAGGATCTCGAAGATGCCAAGGGGTTCGTCACGACGCGCGGATCAGCCCTCTTTGCCGACTCAGGAAAGGCTTTGCACGACTCCTACATGGTCAAATGTTTCGTTGACCAAGGAGCCATTCCGCTGGGCAAGACGAATACGCCTGAGTTCGGATGGAAATCCGATACCGACAATCCGATCTTTGGACCTACGAGAAACCCGTACGACATAACAAGGTCTCCCGGGGGCTCATCCGGGGGTTCTGCCGCCGCGATAGCGAGCGGGCAGGTCCCATTCGCTACCGGGTCAGACGGCGGCGGCTCGCTCAGAATTCCGGCTAGCGCATGCGGGATTTCAGCAATGAAGACCTCGCTTGGAAGAATTCCCTCGGTCTCGCAAGTTCCCACCGGATGGAGCGACCTTTCAGTACCCGGACCCCTGGCAAAGACCGTGAGAGACACCGCCTTGCTGGGGGATCTAGTGGCTTTCCCGGACGGAAGAGACTTCAGGTCCCAAGGCCGCAAACAGGAGCAATGGCACCAGGAGATATCGGTAAAACAACGCCCGGTTAAAGCGGCATTCTCGCCCGATCTCGGCTACGCCGCCATCGACCCGGAGATCTCTCAGGTTATTCACCAGGCCGTAGCGAAGCTGGAAGATTCCGGAGTCGAGGTTATGGTCCTGGATTCGCTTTTCAACAAAGATCCGCTCGAGGAGTTCTTCGTCATGACCAACTCATATTATGCAAAGGCGCTGGAACCGGCGATGACCAATCCGAGATATCAGATGGTTGATCCAGGCCTGAGAAATCAAGTGGAAAAGGGGCTTCGCCATAGCGCCGTACAGTTTTTGAGAGCATCCGACCTCTCCTTTTACATGAACCAGATCCTCTACAAATTGTTTCAGGAGGTGGACGTGCTCTTGGCTCCGACGACAGCGGGCCTGCCGCCGCTTGTTG
Source organism: Actinomycetes bacterium (assembly GCA_021785315.1). The sequence goes on from JAJYFX010000305.1 coordinate 2,935, forward strand.
GAGGAAAGCCGATGATCGCCGGCCAAGAAGTCGAAGACTGGGTCAGGCTCACCTATCCGTTCAACATGACCCGCTCCCCGGCGGCTTCGATCTGCGCAGGGATTAGCCGATCAGGAATGCCAGTGGGTCTTCAAATCGTGGGCCCCCACCTTGGGGACCTGCAGGTGCTCTCGGCTGCCCAAGCACTCGAAGAGATCCTCGGCACCTTCAGCCCCGAAATGGCCTAATAAAGCTTGCTCAGCTCAACCTTTTCGGACACTTTTATCACCTTGGCAACCGCTCCAAGAAGCTCAAGCTGATCGATGGTGCCGGGCTTTGTTTCCAACAAAGCTGGGCTTGCCAGGATGATGCTCATTACCTTGGCTCTCGATATCGCCACATTCAGCCGATTGGTTGAAAACAGGAAATCGACTCCCCGGCTTGAAGACTCGCCATCGGAGGCGGATAAAGACACAATCACGAACGGGGCTTCTCGTCCCTGGAATTTGTCCACAGTACCTACGCTGGCAAGCCCGTCAAGCGCAGACCGAAGAGCGTTGGTCTGGGCGTTGTACGGCGCCACAACCATTATCTGATCCGCCGTGATCTCTAAATGCCTGCCATACTTGTCTATCCAGCTTCGCTGCAGCAAAAACTTCGCAACCCGTTTGGCCGCATCCACCTCTTCCTGAGACCGATAGATGTTGCCCTGATGTTCTACTGGAATATAAACCAGTCCGTGCCTGGGCAATGGCGAAGCGTCGAGCAGCTCGAGCCGCTCGAGATCACTGGCGGAAGACAGCTTCGAGTCATACGAGATTGCTGATACCACGTTTGTGAGCAGCGGATGCATCCTAAAGGTGCTCGGCAAAAACAGGCCGTAGTCATCGTCG
>JAJYFX010000306.1 GCA_021785315.1 Actinomycetes bacterium
CTTTGGATGGCTTTTGTGGTCACGAGAGGAACGGAGGCTGTTTGATCTCCAAGTGTAACTGTCAGGGTACCTACCTTCGAACCCTTGGCAATATTGTGGCTCAATTTGACGAATTTCGCCTGATAGATTACATGCAGTCCTGCCCAGCCCATAAAAGAGACATTATTGGCTGCCTCAACGGCAACGGAGTTGGCGCCAGGAACATGAATCGACGCAACTAACTGACCTTGCTTCAAAACAGTTATCTGATGGGGTACTTTGCGAGCCGCATCGACCAATTTTGTGCTCTCAGAAAGAGCCGCTATAAGAGGCTGCACTCCGGATTGGCCCAGAATCGCGCCAACTACAAGGTTCTTCGACGCCCCATTGGTTGCGGCAAACACCAGATTTCCAGCGTTGCCCATCGAACCGGTCTTGATTCCGACGAATCCATTGTGGCCGACATTGTAATTCACATTGTAAACCACCCCGGCGACCGGAAGAGTGACCTGAGCTTTGCTAACAATCGTGGCGAGTACCGGATTCTTCAGCAACGCGAGCGCTGCAAGAACTTGGTCATGCGCCGACCCCACCGTTCCACTGTCGAGTCCCGACGGGTCCTTGAAAACCGATCTCGTCATACCAAGCGACTTGGCCATAGAGTTCATCTTCGCTACAAAGGCCTGGGTGGAGCCGGCATCCCATGTAGCGAGCATCGATGCAATATTGTCGCCAGATGGAACAAGAAGCCCCTCAAGCAGCTGATATTCGGTTAGTTTCTCGCCGTCGGAAACAGGAACCACAGAATCCTGCTGATTGTACATTAACGTGTAGTTTGCGACGTCGCCGGGAGTCACACTAAGAGTCGGACCCGTACTGCCAGACGTCAATGGATGATCCTTGATTACGACCAGTGCGGTAATAATCTTGGCCACAGAGGCTAGCGGCAGTTGCGCATTTGCATTGAAATCGCCAATCGTACCTACACCCTCGATTGCAACCGCGCCTCCTCCCTGCGAAGGCCAAGGCAGTGACGGCGACCCGCCGGGAATGACCACATCCCCTAGCGTCGGCACGGCAGTTGGAATCGGCACTGATCTGATCAACTGTATCGCTGACACGATCACAATTAAAACGATCACAACCATTATGACTCTCGATAGCCCGGCCAGCGAAGAGCGGGAATCCCTGCGGTGACTGCCGCGAAACACGGTTGAGCTAGATCTGGGACTCAACCAAGAGTCATTCTTTCTCATTACGCAAAACCTCCAACTTTAATGTGCGTATGAACAGCGTGTCTTAGGATAGGAAAACTCCAACGAATAAGATAGGTGGCCATAGATGTGGAAGTTATTAGAAGTAACCCTCTTCTTTGCGATTCTCCCACTCTTCCTTGCTCATCAATACCACTCTCGGCTTGGATCCTTCTGGGGGACCGACTATGCCTCGAGACTCCAACAGGTCCATTAAGCGACCGGCTCGGGCGAAGCCAACGCGCAGTTTTCTTTGAAGCATCGACGTCGATCCTAGTTGAGATGAGACAACAAGCTCGATCGACTGTTCTAATAATTCGTCAGACTCGGCTGAATCAAATCCTCGCTCACTGCGATCATCTGCGCCCTCGACTCCGTCAACGTACTGTGGCTTGGAAGATCGAAGCCAGTGACCGACGACGGCCCTGACCTCAGCCTCAGAAACCCACGGGGCCTGAATACGCCGCGGAACGTTCGATGATGCATTTAGCAGCAGCATATCGCCCTTGCCTACCAACCGCTCGGCGCCAGGCTGGTCCAATATGACTCTCGAGTCGGCCAAAGAGGACACGGAAAAAGCCATCCTAGAAGGAACGTTCGCCTTGATCACTCCGGTGATTACGTCAACCGATGGCCTCTGAGTTGCTATCAGAAGATGGATGCCCACCGCTCGCGCCATCTGAGCAATTCTGCAAATCGACTCTTCGACGTCCCTTGCTGCGACCATCATCAAATCATTCAACTCATCCACGACAACGATAATGTACGGCAAATGCTCCAGGGTTTGATCACCAATGTTGTTGAAGAGCGGCGAATCATCCAGAATCTCGTCCACCAAGGAACGGGGCGGGGGGTTGCCGGCAGAAATCTCCGAGGATACAGAAGATACCATCTGATTGTAACCAGTTATGTCTCGAACGCCCACTTCTGATAACAGGTCATAACGGCGTTCCATTTCCTTGACTGCCCAGGCAAGGGCATTGGCGGCCTTTTTCGGATAGGTGACTACCTGTGTCAATAAGTGGGGCAAACCGTTGTACTGTCCGAGTTCGACCCTTTTTGGATCAACCAGAATCATCCGAACCTCGTCGGGCGTTGCCCGCATCAATATAGAAGTTATTATCGAATTGATGCAGGAGGATTTCCCAGCACCAGTAGCACCAGCAATCAGCACATGTGGCATCTCGGCGAGATTGACCATGACTGACCGGCCCGCTATGTCGCGGCCTAGAGCCACTTCCAAAGGATGCTTTGCAGAACTTGCTTCCGGCGAGGAAAGAACGTCACCGAGTGTGACGATTTGCCTATTTTGATTCGGGACCTCAACTCCAATCGCTGATCTTCCTGGAATTGGAGCAAGAATTCGCACATCGGCGGCAGCCATGGCATATGCGATATCTTTGTTGAGCGAGGTAACTTTTGCGACCTTCACGCCTTCGCCGAGCTCAAGCTCATATCTGGTCACCGTTGGACCAACGGTCATTCCAACGAGCTTGGTTACGACTCCGTGGGTAGCCAACGAGCCTTGCAGGACCCGCCCTCTCATCGCCAGCTCTTCCTTGTCAAGATTCTTGGTGGTTCCGCGCTTTAGTAAAGACAGGCTGGGAAGCCTCCACAATCCGTTGACTTTGTCAACGCTCAGCTCAATCGAATCGATGTCCCGCACCTTTGAAGCCTTAGGTGGTGAGACTTCTGGAACGTCCAAGACATGTTCTGTAATCGCCGCAGCGGAGTCGTTCCCCTCCAAATTGATTCCTGTGTTTGGCTCAGCATCGAGATGATTAAGATCTCCCGAGGTCTGCTTGCTCGGGCGGCGGTCCTTTGCCCACCACTTTGGAGATTCCTCTTGGGATTCATCGAAACCGAGTCCCTCTTCCGCCGCTGAATCCTTTTTCTCGGCGACAACGAAGCGCCTTAGGTGATCTACAACAAAAATCGCTGTGCGCTGGGGACCGATCCTGAAAAAGGCCAGGCCGAAGAGTACGAGCATCACCGCAAGAATCACAAGGCCACCAAAACGGCCAGCTTCCACGCTAAGACCATGACCAATGAAATAACCGAGAAACCCGCCCTTGGCGCGAATGACAGGACCGTTGAAGCTCTGATATAAGTCACCCTGAATTCCAGCAAGAGCCAGCATCGAAAGAACGCCAAGAATGCCTCTGTGTCTGGCAAAGGCTATGCGCTCAGGAAACATAAGTGCCAGGCCGCATAAGAACAGTGCAACCAAGCCCACAAAGATCCCAATGCCAAAGATGGATTCTGCAAGGATTTTCAGGTCAGTGCCCAGAGGACCAAAAAAGAGGGTGACAGATGACACCAGAACCAGGAGAGCCACGACAACGTAAACAGCTCCGCGAAATGAATCGTCCATTGTGCGAAAGTGCTCGGCAATCGACTTTCGGGGCGTATTCTGATTGGGTACCGCTTTCCTGGTACTCGCAGATGACCTTCTGGAAGTTGTCTTTCTGTTATGAGAACCCGACGTTGCGCCGCTCCTAGCTGAATTGCCAACTCTTTGGTTCATAAAAATGAACTTAGCCAGAAATGCGTTGAACTCAACCAAATTCCGA
>JAJYFX010000307.1 GCA_021785315.1 Actinomycetes bacterium
CGATCTTCAATAAGATTTACTTTGACCGGACCAACTTCGAAAGGTGCTAGAGAAAGTGACAGCGACATATGGCGGCGTATCTCCTCGAGTTCGAAGTCGCAGACACTGGTCCCGTCGTCAACCTTTCCCTTACGCGTTACGGCACCAGTAGCCGCAAGGAGTGCCTCCGCCAAAGAAGTCTTGCCGGTGGTATTGTGGCCGGCAAGGACTACGTTACGGATGTTGGAAGGTGCGTGAGCTGGCATATTGCTTTCTCCCTTGTTATCTATCGCATTGCTGGTGCCATTTCGAAAATGATGCTGTCTCAGCTGATGCATGTCCAACCCGGATGTAGCGGCTCTTCTCTGTCCGCTCAAGGGCTTTCCCTTCGGAGAGGCACTTTCTGGGATCCGTTTGTGGAGTGAGGGTGCCGCTAGGATGGCATATTTGGCTCGATGCGGGAACCAAAAAGTTAGTGACGTCACCGGGAATTACCCTCTGAGGGTTCTCGGAGCCAGTCGCCCACCTAACTGTCGGTTCGTGCTCGCTCATGGTCGCGCTCCAGCGTTTCGCGAGACTTCAACGGCCCATGCTTTGCCGCCTGTCAAACCACTCGCCTGCTTGGTTGGGTGCACAAGACCTACATTAGATGATAACCGGATGGTGCGTTGCATGAATTTGCCAGGTATTTGTCTTTCAATATGCTCTTGATTACCAAATTCTGACGACGATGATTCTTGACGAGTGCGCAAGCGGACAGAGGAGACATTTAGCGATCGTATGCGTCGATTTGGCGGATAATTACATGACATGACGACTCGGGCAAGTCGATCATTGTCCCGGGCAGCAAGGCTGTAAGTTGCCGATGACCTGGATCCCGGTATTCCCTCTTATTGCCTGTCGCTATAGGGCCTCCTGTGGATGTTTTCGGCCTAGAGGATGCAGGACCTTGAACGGCCGACACGCTTCTCCCAGTGGCCGCACAAGGGCTCATATCGGGAGTTGAATTGTTGGAATTCTGTGTCAATGCCAGTGGCGCCGTATCGGCGCTCGGCGGGATAGATCTCAGGTACGCCATTTTTCTTCGCGTCGCGGGCGAGCGATTAGGCTGATGGTAGTTTCGTGGCGTCGAGGAGATTGGACGCTCCCGCTTCGCTAGACGGTTGTCCAATGCGCGCTTGGACGTCCGCGTGAAACCAAATCCCAGGGAGTAATTTTGACCGGTTGTCCAATGCGCGCTTGGACGTCCGGGTTGACAGTGACGTAAAACCAGTAATCGTGAGTTTTGGTATTATTGTTTGTCCGTCTAGTCAATTCGGCTAAACTGATCCTTCGCAATCACGAAAACGACTACCAATGAGAGGGGAACCGTGGACGCCATAGTCGATGAAGGACTTGCCAATAAGTTTGCCACCGAAAAAGACTCGCCATACACCCGATGGGTCGCATCAGAGGGACTTGAAATCATCAACGGTCTCTACGTGCCCGACCTTCGCGCACTTGATTTGAAACCTTGGGATCGACGGGGTGGATATGGAATCTTTATCAATCATGATGCTTCTAGAACTTCCAATGATTGCTATGTTTGCATGATCCCCGCCGGGGGCAAACTTGCTCCCCAGCGACAATTGTTTGAAGAGATGATCATGATACTCGATGGCAAGGGCTCCACCAAGGTATGGAATGATGCCGGTCATGAAGTCACATTCGAGTGGCAGGCTGGCTCAATGTTCGCAATTCCTTTAAATACGTGGCATCAGCACTTTAACCTTTCGGGACTGGAGCCTGCGAAGTTTGTCTCCTCCACAAATAGCCCGCCGGTGATAAACCTCTACGATGACACCGACTTTATCTTCAATACGCACCGCGACTTTCCTGGACGTTTCAACGGGGAGCAGGACTATTTCGCCGCCAAGAATGAGACGAAGGGTCTGCTGCTAGATACAAACTTTGTGGCAGATGTGACGACCTTGCCACTCATCTCCGCTAAGGAGCGGGGAGCAGGAGGCGGTCACATTCGCTTCTCAATGGCCAAAGGTTCGATGAACAGCCATATCTCTGAGTTTCCAGTTGCGACTTATAAAAAGGGGCACCGACACGGACCAGGGGCCCACGTAATCATTTTGTCCGGCGAGGGCTATTCTTTGATGTGGCCCGAGGGAGAGGAACCGCGTCGGTATGAATGGAAAGCCGGCTCGATGATCATCCCGCCCAACCTTTGGTTCCACCAGCACTTCAACACGGGCAACTCTCCTGGACGTTACCTGGCGTTCAAGCACGAGACTGTTTCAATTCGAAACGCGCAGGGAGTTCCGAAAGCATGGATAAGCCGTCGTATCGGCGGTGATCAGATTGACTACGCTGATGAGCAGATGATCATCAGGCAGTTGTTCGCAGAGGCCCTTGGTAAGTCGGGGATATCGCCCGCTATGGAATCGGCATATGAATCCGAGCTAGCTACCCTGCCGCCACTTCCAGCTTGAGTCAGATGTAAGTGTCTGACAAAGGAAATCACCATGGTCACGAACACGATTTAGATTCGGCTGACTCTTTCGAGGCGGATCTGGACGATGAATCGCAGTTCTTGCCCGACGAAGAAAACCCTATCTGGCAACAGGAAAATGTCACTCTGCGCAGCGTCGGCATCGACATTGGATCATCCGGCACCCAGGTGGTATTTGCCGAGTTAAAGCTTCAGCGAAACGGGGCCGGACTCTCGACTCGATACGTGGTCATAGAGAGATCGTTGCTCTTCCAGTCTGAGGTCGCGTTCACGCCATTTACCGATTCAGCAATGATTATCGACGCGCCGAAACTTGGTGCGATCATCGATGACGCCTATGCGGCATCAGGTTTTAGGCCCGAAGATATCGATACGGGCGTGGTGATTCTCACTGGGGAAGCCCTGCGACGAGAGAATGCGGAAAGCATCGCTATGGTGGTGTCAGAGAAGGCTGGAGACTTTGTATGCGCTGCTGCTGGCCACCATATGGAGGCTACGCTGGCGGCTTTTGGTTCCGGTGCCGTGCAGGTTTCCTCAGATACTGGTCAGCGTATTTTGAACATCGATATCGGCGGAGGAACTACAAAGCTGTCTCTAATCGTGGCCGGTAAGATCGTGTCCACCGCGGCGCTCCACATCGGCGGAAGACTTCTGGTTACTGATCATGAAAGCACAGTTGTGCGCTTGGAGGAAGCAGTTCTTCCGCATGCGCAGGTGGCAGGAGTTAGTGTAAGTCCAGGTGAAACCATATCTCCTGACGAGCTTGACGCGATCGCCGGCGCAATGGCCGATATATTGGTCTCCGCGCTTGATCCAGCGGCCGGCTCGTTAGAGGATAGTCTTCCATATCTGACTGAACCGATTGGCAGCCTTGAAAATATTGATGGCGTCATTTTTTCAGGCGGTGTCGGGGAGTATATCTACGGGATCGAAGCTCGCGATTTTGGCGACTTGGGGCTTCGAATGGGCAAGGCGATCCGGGCGCGGTTGTCGGATGGTTCTATCCCGTTCACGCTGCTTCCAGCAGCTGCCCGGATCCGAGCTACCGCACTTGGCGCATCGGAGTTCTGCGTGCAGCTGAGCGGCAATACCTGCTACGTCTCTGACGTGGACAGACTCTTGCCGAGGCGCAATCTTCAGGTAGTTCATCCCTTTTATACGCTGGATGATGAGATAGACGTGGAGGCCGTCGCTCTGGCGATAGGCAAGCGCATCCGGGACTTCTGCATTCCTGGCGCCGACACTGACATTGTCCTCGCCCTTACATGGAGCGGGGAACTTTCCTATGACAGGCTGCATGCGATGGCAAAAGC
>JAJYFX010000308.1 GCA_021785315.1 Actinomycetes bacterium
TATTCGAGACCCGACTTTCTTGGCCAGAAGATCAAGAGAAGCGGGAACTTTTTGTCTATCCATTTTTTCAATCAAGAATTACCATGCTCCATCGAAACGTACTCGCCTAAATTGATAGGGATCCTCTCATTTAATCCGCCATCCACCTACATCCTATGGTGCTTGGCCGTAAAAAGTAATGTTCCCAGTTAGGGTGATCCTTCCCTGGTGCACCTCGAAGAAGTGCCCTCAAATCATAATCGGCACCCAATAGAGTGGAAGTGCTCGCAAATCATGACGAAGGAGCGCACTTGATATCGCAGGAACTAGTTCAGAAGGTGTTGGCGTCCGCAGTTTCTCGCGGCGGTGAATTTGCGGAGATCTTTGTCGAGGACAAAACATCGTCTTCCGCGTCGTTTGATGACGGCAAAGTCGAGGAGCTGAGCTCCGGAGTCTCCAAAGGCGCTGGAATCAGAGTCGTCGTAGGCGATACCACCGGGTTCGCCCATACTGCTGACCTCAGCGAGGCCGGGCTGATGCGTGCCGCCGAGGCCGCAAGGAGCGTGGCGGCCAGTGCCGGCACGCAGGCTAAAACCGTCAGAATTGGTTCAGCAAATGACCACAGGCTATCCGATGGCATCCTGATGCCGGGCAAGATCGGCAAGAGGGACAAGATCGAACTGCTGGAACGAATGAATCAGGTTGCCCGGTCTACCTCGGGATCGATTAAGCAAGCCTCGGCGGGTTACGGCGACTCCTACCGAAAGATTCTTGTTGCCAACACCGACGGTGTCTTTGCAACCGACGAACAGATCAGAACGAGAATCGCAGTTTCCGTGGTGGCATTTGGCGATACGGGGATGCAAACAGGTTACGAGACCGCCGCATTCACCATGGGCTTCGAAATGTTCAACGACATCGATGTCGAAGAACTTGCGAGAATTGCGGCCGAACGGGCTCTTAGAAAACTGTCGGCCCGTCCCGCGCCGTCTGGAACGCTCCCAGTAGTGCTGCAGGGAGGTTCGGGTGGAATACTCTTCCACGAGGCATGCGGGCACGGCCTGGAAGCTGACCACATATTCAAGGATTCGTCGGTCTACGCAGGAAAAGTTGGTGAGCTGGTCGCCTCGCCGCTAATCACCTTGGTAGACGATGGAACAGTTGGCAATCAGTGGGGTACGGCTCTGATTGACGACGAGGGGCAGCCATCACAACGCAATGTGCTAATTGAAAATGGCGTACTGACCGACTACATGTGGGATGGGCTCAGGTCAAGAAAATCTAAAAGAGCTTCGAGCGGCAACGGACGCCGCCAGAGCTACCAGCATCTTCCGATGGTGCGAATGACAAATACCTACCTCTTGGAAGGCACCGAAAAACCGGAGACAATCATAGAAAATACTGAACACGGGGTTTACGTCGCCCGGCTGGGTGGTGGCCAGGTCAACACCGCTACTGGTGACTTCGTGTTTGGAATGACCGAAGCGTACTTGATTGAGAATGGCGAAATCACCGAGCCTCTTCGAGATGCCAACCTCATTGGCAATGGCCCTGAAGTTCTGAAGAACATCGATGCCGTAGCCGACGATTTCTCGATAACTCCTGGCACATGCGGCAAAGATGGCCAGAGCGTTCCGGTCGGCTGCGGGCAGGCCACAGTAAGGATAACAGGGGTCACTATCGGAGGAACAGCAAATGGATGACTTGGAAATAATTGCCGAGAAAATTGTCAGCCAGGCAAGACCAGGCGAAGAAATAGAAGCATTCGTAGCCTGGGACGAGGAAACATCCATAAGGGTCTATAACGCTTCCATCGAAAACTTGTCCAAATCGCAATCAAACGGAGTGGGTATCCGGATCGTGAACAACCACAGACAGGGCTTTGCCTGGGCGGGAACGCTTGACCCCGCTGCAATTGATTTTGCGCTGTCCGAGGCACGGGACAATGCCTCGTTTGCCACCGAAGATGAATTTCTTGGCCTGGGTACCCCCGACGACTCTTCTCCCAAAGAGCTCGAACTTTGGAGAGACGAGCTCGCCTCACATTCAACCGAGGAAAAGGTCTCTTTGGCGCTGGACCTCGAATCCAGGCTCAAAAACAGCGATAAGAGAATCAAGAGCGTGGAGTCGGCCAACTATGGCGATGTCAGCTCCATGGCTTCCGTCATGACCAATACCGGCATGCGGGCATCATATCGACAAACTTTCAGCTTCATCGCCGCAAACGCTATAGCTGTGGAAAACGAGGAAACCCAAACCGGCGGCGGCTATTCGGTTGGCAGAACTCTTTCTGAGCTTGACCTTGACAAGGCCGCAAATGACGCCTCAACCAGGGCTACAAGGCTTTTGGGTGCCACCAAACCGCCATCGGCAAAGATGACAGTCTTGTTCGATCCCCATGTGACCACAACTCTGCTTGCAATTATCTCAGGAACACTCTCGGGAGAGGCTGTGCTAAAGGGAAGATCTCTGTTTGCTGGCCGCGTCCAAGAACAAGTCGCATCTCCATTGATTTCGCTTGTCGATGACCCTACCAATTCATCAGCTTTCGGTGCCGCCGTATATGACGCGGAAGGATACCCCTCGAGGAGCACCATTCTGATATCAGAGGGTACCCTGCAAGGATTTTTGTATGACACCTATTCAGCTCGGCGCGCCGGAGTATCAACCACTGCGTCTGCCGTTCGAGGGGGTTACGGCTCCACCCCGGGGGTAGGAGCACGAGCGCTTTTTCTAGCGCCAGGTACTCACAACCAGCCCGAACTCATCGCCTCAATTGACAACGGAGTTCTTGTCCAATCCATAAGTGGAGTCCACTCCGGCGTCAACCCGATTTCAGGTGACTTTTCTGTCGGAGCAGAAGGACTGCTTATCAAATCCGGGACACTAGGCAAGCCAGTGAAAGAGTTCACCATTGCAACATCATTGCAAAGGATGCTGCAGGACGTGGTGGCGGTCGGTAACGACATCGAGTGGATCCCGTCGGTAGCCGCCGGATTGAGCCTTGTTGTAGAGGGACTATCAATAAGTGGGACTTGATCCAGTTCATGAGGTTGTCAGCGGGATCTGGCAGATTGAAAAACCTGAAGTGCCCAAGAGTTATGGCGGTGGTCGATTGCCATACTCATACATACTTCTCTGGCGACTCCCACACCTCAATTTCACAGTTTGCTGAAAACTTTGAGACTTCTGGCCTTACACACGCCTTTGTCACCGATCATCAGAGCGTCTCGGCCTTCCCACTGCTACAGAAGCGGCTTGGCCAGCGAGTGATTTGCGGTCAGGAGCAAAGGGTTAGGGAAGGCGAGATCATCGGACTTTTCATAAATGAGAAAATACCTCCTGGACTGCGCCTTTCGGACGCGTCAAAGGCAATCAGAGGGCAGGGCGGAGTTGTATATGCTTGCCACCCCATGGACGAGAAACGGTTTTCATTAGGCATAGAAGACCTCATGAATTCGCTCGAAAATGGATGGATCGATGCTATGGAACTTTGCAACTCAAAATCAGCATCCATAAATCCAAAGATAAGCGAGATAGCTGAGCGTTTCAGTATTCCTCTTCTCGGCGGATCAGATTCGCACGTCGCCAGCGCCATCGGATCTTCCGGTGCGGTCATGCCCTGGTTCTCCAGCAGCCAAACGTTCCTCCGAGCGGCGGCAAATGCCGTTCCCTTTGGCCGCTACTTTGACCCGTCTAATTCCTGGCCTCTGCCGATTGTTCCAACGACTTCCGACTAAGACTCGGAATTCGCTGCTGGACGGGAGTCAGTTTTATAAAATCCCGAACCTTTGAACATTATTCCAA
>JAJYFX010000309.1 GCA_021785315.1 Actinomycetes bacterium
ATTGTGACAGAGGCGTCACGCCCCTTGATGGACGCGATGGAATCAAGTGCACCGCAGTCCGCGGCGCTGCCGATAAGCCCGAATACCGTATCCGTGGCCAGAGCTACGACTCTGCCAAGGACGATCTCATCGACAATCAGATCGATCACGGCGTCCGATGAAATCAAATTCGGGTCAACCAATTTTGGGTTCACAAACAAAAAAGCATAAAGCGACAGGAAACGACGGACACCACTGCCAGAGCGAGCAGCGCCATTTCGTCTAGTTAGATTCAGCCCTAGCTACTCCTGGGAAAATACCACTACGCAGTTTTGGCCGCCAAACCCAAAAGCGTTCGCCATGGCAGTGCGGACTTGAAGAGGCCGCGCCTTGTGCGGGACATAATCGAGATCACATTCCGGATCCGGATAATCGAGATTGATAGTCGGAGGCACGATACGGTCGCGGATGGAAAGAGCGCACACCATGGTTGCCAAGGAACCCGCCGCGCCGATCATGTGACCCACCATCGACTTGGGGCTCGATACTGCCACCTTGTCAGCCGCCTCGCCGAACACGCTGCGTATAGAGGCACTTTCCACCCTGTCGTTCGCCTTGGTCGAGGTGCCGTGAGCGCATATGTAGTCCACTTCCTCGGGCAGAACTCCCGACCTTTGCAAGGCCACGGAGATGGAGGCTCGGGTCATTTCTCCATCAGGATTTGGAGCGCTCACGTGATATGCATCGGCAGTCAAGGCACCCCCGACAACAGCTGCATAGGGAACCTTGCCCCGTAATCCAGCATGAGCCGCGGACTCAAGTACAGCAACGACGGCACCTTCGCTGAAGACGAACCCATCACGCTTGGAATCGAATGGCCGACTGGCTCCGGCCGGGTTGTCGTTGTTCTTCGACAACACCCCCATCACGTTCAGGCCGGCAAACATTACCGGGGTAATTCCGGCGTCGGTGCCTCCGCAGACAACCACGTCAGCTTCATCAGCAAGTATCAGCCGCCTTGCTTCCAAAATCGCGTACAGACCGCTTGCGCATGCCAATGCGCTTGCGGTGACCGGACCACGAACTCCAAGATCGATCGACACCTCGCAGGCAGGCATATTGGTCAGCGAAGACGAAACGAAATGCGGATGGATGTGGCCCAGATTTGGATCCAGCAGGCGGCGAGTGGATTCTTCAACCGTATCGAATCCAGCGACGGCGCAGTTGATCACCACGCCTATGCGGGTGGTGTCCTCGGTCTCGAGAGTGAGACCAGCATCAGCGACTGCTTCGCGGGCCGCCGATATCGCAAGTTGGGTAAAGCGCGCTGAGCGCCGCAGCCGTTTGGTCGCGAGAAGCGACGCGGGATCAAAGCCTTTGACTTCGCCGGCAATCTGGGTGGGCAATCCATCGGTTTCGAATGCGGTAATTCGAGCGATACCCGACTGTCCGGCCAAAAGGTTCCGCCACGTGGTCTCCCGGTCATTGCCCACCGGGGTGACCGCACCAAGTCCGGTAATTACTACTTCCTGCCTGGCAAAGCTTCCCGTCATATCTGGAACCGTACCATTTTTCTAGCAGAATCTATCCAACTTAGCATTTTGAGGGTTTCCTTAATAGTGACCAAATATTTCGTAATGTCCCATGCAGGCGGCGAACGCCTGCGATATCGGCTTACCGGGTCGGCACACCCCTATTTTCTGCTTCTGCAGGACCTGCGTGCGACGCGACGGATCGTCGATTGCCCGATGAAGTCAAGCGGCACTTTGAAACCGGCCTGACCCAACTGTCTGTGCTGCGCCGCAGTCCGGGCTCGGGCTCTTTCCCACCGGATGCATCGAGGACGCTGTGAACTTTTTGGCGGTTATCCTGGCCATCAAAGGACTCATAAACCTGACCGATACCGTCCCCAGCGATCTTCATGAACTGGTCTCAAAGGTGCGCGCTGTATTGTCGCATAGGTCTCCAACAATGGCATCAGTCATTAAACCCCCTTGGGGATATCGTGAAATAACCTTGTGGACTTATCCTAATCCTGTGCATCAGTTCCGCACAAACCAAATAACAACTCGCCCATCCGACCTCATTGGCCTTTAAAAACACCAAGGTCGCATCCGTTAAGCACCGATTGGACGGGCCTGATGGCGGTCACAATTCGCTTTATCCATCTAACTAGATAACTGCGGCGCGCTATATTTTACTGAAGCGGGAGAAGATCTCATGGAAGGGGCGCACTGACTTTGAGCAATCAGACCGAAGCGGTTTTTAGGGTCTTTGAAACGCCATTTGCGCCTTTCGGCGTCGCGTTTGAGACCGATAGCGCACAGATCGTGGCATCTGGTTTCACTTCCAATATTGCAGAGCTAGACGAGATTCTGCCTGGCTTGAAATTGGTTACAACGGCGAGCAGAAAGGTTGAATTAGCCGCTCAAGATGTGCAGGAATATTTAGAGTCCTACTTCAGTGGAAAGCCGTCATCTGCAGCCAAGGTTATCGGTCCAAATCCTCGGGGAACGCAATTCCAAAAGGCCGTTTGGCGAGAAATTTCTAAAATCCCTTTTTCCGGCACAACGAGTTACAAGGATATAGCGGCGGAAATCGGCCGACCAAATAGTTGGAGGGCGACAGGTACCGCATGCGGAGCCAACGCACTGGCGTTGTTCATTCCCTGCCATCGCGTAGTGCCATCGTCTGGATCCACTGGCAACTACAGGTGGGGCGCGGAGATAAAGGGGAAACTCCTAAGCCACGAACGATCCATGGCACAATAGAAGCAGCCGCTATCAGGCGCACGGCGCGGACGAGGCTGAATTAGCTCCTGGAAACCTGGAGTACCCATGCATTTCCATCAGGATCCTGGAATGTCGCATATCTTCCCCAGGGCGCCGTCTCAATGCCGCTGTGGACGACCTTGTTTTCATCCAGCCGGCTAAGGTCCCCCTCCAAATCCGCAGTTTCAAGAACAGCCCCCGTCAACGTCCCCGCGACATAGCTGTCAAACCATGTGACAAGAGACAGATGCGTGAAGCTATCACCAAATGCAAGCTCAATCCAACGCATCGTGGGACTGATGACGACGTCTGAAACCAATTTTGCGCCCAGAACGTCCCGATAGAAACGCAATGAGCGATCCTGATCGGAAACAGGAACAGAAAAAACTCTCAGCCCTGTAATTGCCATTTGTTTAGGCCCTCCTCACTCCCATAGCGGTTTGAAAAGACATGGCTTTTCAGCGATGTCCTGCTCTCCCACCCCAGTCTTTCCAGATCTGGCGTCTCTTCCAGATGCGTAACTGGACCAAAACACAACCAGGCAATCGGACGCACGTGCTTGGGAAGATCCATCAACTCCGCGAGATACTCTTCCTTATAGAATGATACCCAGCCCACGCCCATGCCCTCATTGGTAGCTGCCAGCCACAGATTTTCAATCGCGAGACACACCGAATAGAGTCCGGCATCGTCAATCGTGTTCCTCCCGAGTACCGCAGGAGCTCCACGATCTGAGTCATAGGTGACTACTATCCCCATACTAGAGTCCAGAATTCCCTCGATCTTAATCCTTTCGAAGGTGCTCAACCTATCACCTTGGAGAAGTGCGGCGAAGGCAACTCTTTCCTGCTCCACGTGCTCAGCAAATCTGGCGCGCAAAGGCATGTCCTCCACGACGATGAAATCCCACGGCTGGCTCATGCCAACGCTTGGAGCCGCGTTCGCAGCGCTGAGCACGCGAAATAGGACCTCGGGATCGACCGCGCCTCCATTGAACTCGGCTCGAACATCCCGGCGCCTATAAATTACCTCG
>JAJYFX010000012.1 GCA_021785315.1 Actinomycetes bacterium
TCGGCAATTCAGCTATTGCACGCTCCCGCCAACCCGCAAAGTTATCTCTCTGGCGGCGTCAAGCAGCGGCCCCAGAAGTGTGCTCGTCAGTCTTCTGCGTGAATATTCAGCGCTGGATACAGCTACGTTTATCGCAGCCACGACCGCGCCTCCACCCTGCCTTATCGGGGCAGCAATCGAGCTTAGTCCCGGGATAGCGGTGTCCTGTTGAATCACGTAACCGTCTCGGCGCGCTGCTTCCAGCTGAGGCAAAAGCTCATTCTTGGTGCGCACGGCATTTGGGCCCCATTGTCCGCTGAAGGACGCGTCTGATATGCACCTATGAAGTTCTTCTGCCGTCAAATCTGCGAGAAGGACCTTTCCAATTGAGCTGAAAACAGCAGGAACTGTTGAACCTACCCGGATTCCGGCAGCCAACAGGCTGTCCCTCCGAGGAATTCTCGCGACAAATAAAACCTGATCGCTATAGAGGACCCCGAGATTAATGGTCTCGCCTGTAACTGACGCCAGTTCCCGCATTTTCGACCTCGAGTTTTGCACAATGTCAAGCCCTTGCACCGCCGCGAAGCCCAACGCAAGCACACTCGTTCCTGGACGCACCATCGAATCAGACGTGCGCTCCAAGTAACCTTCCTCTTCCAGGGTCGCCACTAGGCGAAATACGGTTGGCATTGGGATTCCAGTTAGAGTAACGAGGTCCTTTACTCTGAGAGCAGGCCGTTCCGCGCTAAAAAGCGAGAGCAGGCGAAGTCCCTTGGCTAGTGCCTCGACTCTGTAGGAACGAGCAGGAGACGCGGGTGGCTCGACATCGTTTTGGTTTGGCACCCTAGGCAACCGATTGTTCATCATCACGCTTTTCACCCCACGCCCCTTGGTGAGGCGCGGACGAAAATACGTGCAGATTAGGCGCACCTTGACAAATTAGACATCTTGGCAGCAGCTTCATCTAAATCCATACCTCCGACCCGTTTCAACTTTCCCCCGCTGAAATACGCTGGCTGAGCCGATGATCAACAAAATTAGCACTGCGTACTATCGGCTTGCCAAACATGGCAAATAACCATTCTGACGCGTATAATGCCTGTTCACAAATATAACCCGCAATTCAAACTTAGATTCCAATACAACGCTCATCCGTCAAATCCGACTCACAAATCCCCTGGGCTTCCTCGGGCTAGGGGGACCTGTGACATTAGCCACCTATACCCTGAAAATGCGAAGCTGCAACGCAAGGGCCGAATAATAACCGATCAAAGTGCTTAGCTCGAAAATAGCTTCATCGCCAAGCACCGAGGAATACCTCTCAAATTCTTCGTCCGAAAGGTCGCCATCAATTACCAGACACCTCGAGACCTCAAAAGCTGCCTGTTCCTCGGAACTCTGGCCAGCTGGACCGCGGTGCAGTCTAATTTCCTCAATCTCATCGGAACTCAGACCATTGTCTAGAGCCAGCGGTTCGTGTGCCTTGCGCTCGAATTCACAATTCCATTTGGCGGCAACCATCAGAATTGACGCTTCCCGAACACGCGGCGAAATGCTGGTCTCATAACGAATTGCTGCGCCCAAGGCCTGAAGCGCAAAGCCCACCCTAGGAGCCAGAAGCATTGCATTAAAAGGCCCCTCTAGCGCTCCATCATCACTGGCGAGCGAGAACAATTGTCGCCCCTGCGACCTTGTCCCGCCAACAATTTCGTCATACAACTGACGCTGCTCAGCAGTGAGCTGCTCGGGCTTATATCGGTTCAAGCGCAAATCAAGTCCCCTTCAACTTGTTACATCAACCCCCGGCGAAACAAACTCGCTGACAATCTCACCTAAAGTTTCAATGCGGCTAACCAGCCGGTCTCCGGGAGAAATATATTTCGGTGGTGAACGGCGGTTTCCGATTCCTGCGGGAGTTCCCGTAAAGATGAGATCGCCCGCCCTCAGCTCGCACACCGTAGAAAGTCTTGCTACCAATTCCGATACCGACCAGATCATGCTCGAAGTGCGATCGCTCTGCATTCGCTCTCCGTTCAGCTCACATTCGATTCCGAGATCGTCTCGGCCGGGGCAATCGCGAGCACTAGTTATCCAGGGGCCGGTAGGACCGAAACCTGCAAACGACTTGCCCAAACTCCATTGCGGCGCTGATCCGGCGAGCTGTACATCGCGGGCAGAAATATCCTGTCCAATCATAAGTCCCGCGACAAATGACCATGCCTCATCTTCACCTATATCTCGTCCCGTTCTACCCAATACGGCGACAAGTTCGACCTCCCAGTCGATTCGCGAACTTACGGCTGTCACATGCGAAGACGGTCCGGTCAAGCAGCTGGAAAATTTCGTAAACACCTGGGGAAGACCGCCGGTGTCATATCCTGCTTCAACCGTATGCTCCCTATAGTTCAGTCCTATCGCAAATATCTGACTGGGACGCGGCACTGGAGGTCCCATCAACTTCATGTCGGGCGAGCCGGAAATTTGAGGCATCATGCCTTGAGACCAGTCCTGAAAATAATCCCATCGCGACAGAACATCGTGTATGTCGTGCGAAAACCGGCCCATGCTGGCGTGTTCCACGTCAGAGTAACCGTCGCTCCACACCAGGGTGGCCCTGCCTTCCAGGTTTGCCAGCTTCGGAGAGTCGGCCGCCGGCAACTCAGGCCCCAATCATGGAATATCCGCCATCGCACATGATGAAATTACCGGTCATATGCGCGGCGTCTTGCGTGGCCAACCAGAGCGCGGCGGCCGCCAACTCTTCCGGAGCTGGAATGCGTCCCATGGGCGTCTGTGACAGCACCCTCTCTCGGCGGCCGTTATTCCAATCTTCCCTTGTCAGAGTGGACTCGGTCTCCATAAAGCCGGGGCCAAATGCATTTACTCTGACGGTAGGCGCAAATGCGGCAGCATACGACTTGGTGATTCCAAGGATTCCATATTTCCCCGCTGCGTATTGCGGGGCTCTCGGACTGCCTCTTACCACCACAGTTGACGCGATGTTGACGATTGCTCCGCGTCCGCGTGCCAGCATTCTCTCGCCATTCTCGTGAACCATCAGCATTGTGCCTTTGATATCTACCGCCAGCACCCTGTCAATTACGTCCTCTCTGATTTCGCGCCATGACATCTGATCCGTCGCAATATCGCCGACATTGTTGACTAGCACATCAAGCCCGCCGGTAAGCTCCCAAACCTTGTTCGTCATGGCCTTGATCTGTTCCCAGCTGCGCAGATCAGCGTGAACAATCTCTGCCTTGCCACCTAAAGCCGTGACATACTCCGCCGTTTTCCTGGCTCCGGCCTCCGAAGTGTTGTAGTGCACTATCACGTTGGCACCTTCTGCCGCTGCGCGCTGTGCCAGAGTCGCCCCAAAACCAGTACCTGCACCTGTAACCATCACCCACTTTCCAGCAAAGCGCGGATATGCAGGCTGGGGAAAAGCAGCTGGCGCTTGTTCGTCAAAAGTTGTCACATTGTCTCCTTTCAATTTGTAGTTTCTCTGTCTGAAATATCACTCTGACTTCACCCACATTCAAACAAGTGTCCGGCCTCCGTCGACATACAGAACATGTCCGGTTATAAACGACGCTTGAGCAGACGCTAGAAACAAGACCGGTCCGCTTAGTTCCTCTGGATATCCGAGTCGTCCGGCCGGAACGAGCTGTGACAGGGCTTCCCTGTGACCGGGCTGAGCCAGATACGCTTGGGTGAGCTCCGTTTCTATGTAGCCGGGAGCAACGGCATTTACAGTTACTCCATATGGTGCCCATTCCCTGGCCATCACCCTGACCATCTGATTGATTGCCCCCTTTGTGGCTGCATATGGCGCATGGTTCGCATGCGCCAGAAGTCCCGACACCGACGAGATCACGATGATCCGGCCACTCCCTTGATCGACCATGAATTTTCCAACTGCCTGGCATAGCCAAAATGCGCTGTCGAGATTGACCTTTTGAATTTGCTGCCATTCCGCGGGTTCAATTTCCAGCACCGGCTTGCGAATGTTCATTCCTATCGCGTGAACCAAAATGTCTATTCCGCCGAGATCGGAATTGATCTTGGAAACTAGCAACTGCGCACTCACTGGATCGGTGAGGTCAGCAACAGCACTGACGCAGTCGTCTCCTAGCTCCCCAGATAGCTTCGCCAAGTGGGCAGGATCGGAGTCTGCAATTGCCAACCGGGAATTCGCTTGTACAAATGCTTTGGCGCATGCTCCGCCCAGTCCGCCCGCTCCAGCGATCAGAACCTTAGCTCCATCCAGGCCGAGCCAATCCATGGAGCGATTCAGTTCAGCGCCACCCATATAACCCCCTAAAAAAGCCTTCTAGATTTCATATCATAAAAGTGACTTTCAGTTTTGCACGATAAATACAACCTGTCAATCAAATTCGCGGCCAATACGATAATCCTTCATTCGAGCATGACACCGCGGGTCTGCCCGCGCTAACGGACCTTTTAGCGCCCGGCTTGCCCACTATGCTGGTAGTGATCGTATATTTGCACTTGTGCGCAAGGCCACAACTACACAGCTCGAACCGCCGGTAATGCACGGCCCAAATTATTTTCTCAAGCTCTTGACATTGCTCAAAATTATATGCTAGCTTACCGATTGTGAAAGTCACTTTTGCAGTGTAAAACCTGATCTGGGGGAATAAATGAAATTAGTGACCTTTGATGACGGGAAAGTGGGGCGAATCGATGGCGACCAAGTCGTCGAATTCGACTGTTCAACTATGCGCGAATATTTTGAACGAAACGGAGCCGTCCGCGAAACCGGCTCGGTTTTTCAGCTGTCCGAGGTGAGGTTGCGCGCGCCCATAACGCCAAAGAAGTTCTTTCATACGGCGGGTAACTTCCGCGAGCATCACGAAGACCTTGCACGAGTCAACTGGTCGCATCCGGTCAATAAGGGGATCGTATTCTTTCAAAACGTTGACGCCATTATCGGGCCGGAAGCTCCCATCGTATATCCTGAACAGCTTACAAAAGAACTCGACTACGAACTTGAAATGGCAATCGTGATCGGCAAGAGCGGGAAGTTCTTCTCCGCCGACGAAGCTTTAGATCATATAGCCGGGTACACGATCTTCAACGATGTCACCGCTCGCGACATACAGCGAAAGGAGATGGAATCTGGAGTTTTTTCATTTTCCAAAGCAATCGATACTTTCTGCCCCATCGGACCTTGGATCGTCACCGCCGATGAAGTCGGTGATCCGCATGACCTGGACATGGAGCTTCGGGTAAATGGCGATGTCCGACAGAAATCGAATACATCAAGGATGTCGGTTTCGATTCCTCAGCTAGTTGCCTACCACTCACCCCAGACTTACAGCGTCGGAGATCTGCTTACGACCGGAACAATCGCTGGAGTCGCCGCGAGCATGCCAAACCCATTTGATTACTATCTCCGCGCGGGCGATGTAATCGAAGCAGAAATTGAAAAACTTGGAGTTTTGCGCTCGCCTGTCATATCTTGGTTCGATGCCTACGGCCAAGAACCTCCTCCGGCAAACGCCTGGATCTAGTCACTTTGACGCTAATGGCAGTTTTCTCTGCCAGAATGCCATGAACGTCACAACCGAGTAAGCAAAGTCAGCTGGCAGAAAAACAAAACAAGGGGGAAATCTCAAAATGAGAATCAAAGCCAAAGGCGTTCACCGCATTGCCGGAGCGTCAATTATTGCCACTCTGGGACTGTTGGTGGCGGCATGCGGAAGCTCGTCATCGGCAACCAGTAATGCGCCAACCACCTCTGCCTCAGCGGCGTCTTCTACCACCGCGGCTAATTTAACGCCAGCCACGATCAACGTAGGCGTTTTGCCAATTGCCGATGTTGCGCCACTCTACCTGGGCATGAAGCAGGGCTTTTTCGCAAAACAAAAGTTAACGGTAGTCCCGCATGCTCTCCAAGGCGGCGCAGCCGTCGCTAGCGCAGTTGTCGGCGGCTCGCTTCAGTTCGGATTCGGCGCAACGGCCAACCTTATTCTTGCGGTGTCGCAGAAACTGCCTCTCGAATTCGTAGCTTCGGGAGATTCAGCTGCTGCCGACGCCTCGACGGCATGGTCTGCAATTCAAGTAAATGCTTCAAGCGGGATTAGCAGCATTAAAGATCTTGCGGGAAAGACCATCGCGGCAAATGCAACTCAGGGGGAAAACGAGTTAGCGCTTGACAGCATTCTTATCAAGAACGGCGTCGATCCCAAGTCCGTTCACGTTATTGCGATGCCATTCCCCAGCATGCCATCTGCACTCAGTTCCGGACACGTCCAAGCAGTCACCGAAGTCGAGCCATTCGTGTCGTCGATCAATGCGCATGGAGGCAAGGTCCTGTCACCCCTATTTGAGGGAATGCAGCCGGGCCTTCTCGTTGCAGGATACTTTGCCACAGCGTCTGAGATCTCAACCGATCCGGGGCTGGTGAAGCGTTTTGTCACTGCAATGAATGAATCACTCGACTATGCGGCGCAAAACCCAAACGCCGTAAGACAGATCATTCCTACATACACGACGATTCCCGCCTCAGTTGCTTCAAACCTGAAGCTGCCGGTGTGGAATTCAGCGCTGAACACATCTAGTATCCAGAGTCAGGAGACTCTCATGAAGCAACTTGGCTGGATGACATCGACCATTCCTGTGAGCCAGCTGGTCTGGTCTGGCGCCAAGCAGTGAGTTCGACTCTGGACTTGACTACCGCGAGAGCAATGGTGTGACAGCTCAGATCCAACCAGAAACACAACGAAGCATGACTACCCCACCAAGCGGTCGTCACAGGCGGGAATTCCTGCGACCTCTCGGTGGGGTGGCTGTGGCACTTGTCATTTGGGATGCCGTCAGCATCACGGGAGTTGTCAACAAATCGGCACTGCCAACTCCTCTAGCCACATTTGGCGCTATCGTGAAACATTCCGTAGGGCTCGGCTCGGCAGTGTTGGGGACTCTGGAGGCATGGTCCTTGGGGATCGTCATTGCCGCTTTGGCGGGAATTACCATAGGGACTCTTGTGGGGAGGTCGCGAACAGCCGATGCGGCAACTGAAACTCTTGTAAGAATGATGCGGCCCTTGCCGTCTCTAGCACTAATCCCCATCGCCATACTCGTAGCAGGGCTGGGTTTAAAAATGACATCCGGGCTGGTGTCATTCGCTGCCTTTTGGCCAGTATTCATCAACACCCGCGCAGGGGTACGCCAGGTCGACAACAGATTTCTTGAGAGCGCCAACGCGCTTGGGCTGCGCGGTTTCGAGCTAATACGCCGCGTAATCATTCCTGCATCGTTGCCAATGATTGCAAGTGGAATACAGGTGGCCATCAGCCTTGCCCTTGTGGTCACTGTCTCAGTGGAACTTGTCGGCGGAACGGGCGGCCTGGGCCAGTTTGTCCTCGTTGCCCAACAGGGAAACGCGACTTCAACAATGTTCGCAGGCGTCATCGTTGGCGGATCTCTCGGTTGGGCATTGAATGCTATTTACATAGGCGTGATCGATCGGGTTATGCCATGGAAAACCCAAGCGGACAGGAGTTAGCCATGCTTACAAGCAGCTCCCAGAGCAAAGCCAGTGGCAGGGCGCTCAGAATCTCGTTCGGCTGGCTCGGACTGCTAATTCTGGCGATTGGATGGCAACTGGCAGCGATAATCATAAATAAGACGATTTTCCCAAGCTTTACGACCTCAATTGTCGCGGCAGTCCATCTCGTTGCTAGCGCAAGGCTGGTTTCAGATATCTTGCCCTCTATCGGCAGAACCATCATCGGCTTTCTCATCAGCGCCGTCATCGGGATCACAGCCGGACTGGCGATTGGTCACTACGAATCGGCGCGTCAGTGGTCGTATTCGGTGGTCGATTTCTTGCGTTCGTTGCCGACACCGCTATTAGTTCCCATTGCAGTCGTGATTTTCGGCCTCAACGGGCGAATGGTGATCGCCGCGATCGTCACCGGTGCAATTTGGCCGATCTTGATAAATACGGCAAATGCAACCTCCACCATAGAACCGACCATGCTTGACACCGCCAAGACATACGGATATCGCGGTCGAAGTCTTTTTATAAGAGTCATACTTCCCGCCGCCAGTCCGCAGATCTTCGCAGGGCTTCGCGTGGCGCTCTCGGTATCGCTGGTGATAATGGTGGTAGCTGAAATGCTGGGAGGTGGATCCGGCATCGGTTACTTCATTTCAAATGCGCAACAGTCATTCAATATCAAAGGAAGCTACGGAGGAGTGATCGTCTTGGCTGCGATGGGCTGGATTTTCGACACGCTCTTCTTGATGTTCGAAAGGCGGATATTATCGTGGCAGCGAGGAACGGTCGGAGGAATCGTCAATGCGTGATTCAATACTGACGATCAAACATCTCATGGTATCGATCACAAGCCGGGACGGTCTTGTGAATGAAATCACCAAAGATGTCAGCCTGGATCTTGGCGAACATGAATTCGTCAGCGTGGTTGGCCCGTCCGGTTGCGGCAAGACGACCTTACTCCGCGCGGCCTCCGGACTCAGAATGCCCAGCGGGGGTGAACTCCTCTTCGAGGGCAAGCCGGTCACAGACGTCCCTCCTGGTATCGCAATTGTATTTCAGGAGTACAATAAGAGTCTCTTCCCTTGGTTGACTATTGGCAAGAACGTCGCCATGGGAGCCCGGGCCTACGCTTCCGACGACCAAGCAATCCGCGTCGAAAACGCCCTCAACCAGGTGGGGCTGTCCGGATTTGCCACCCGCTACCCATGGGAACTCTCAGGTGGCATGCAGCAGCGGGCCGCACTGGCACGGGCCATGGTCTCGAATCCTCGCGTGCTAATGATGGACGAGCCATTTGCCTCAGTGGATGCTCTGACACGCAATCACTTAGAGGACGTTGTACAGCGCCTTTGGATCGACTCTAACTTCTCAGCCCTTATGGTCACCCACGACGTAGGCGAAGCCGTCTACTTGAGCGACAGGATATTCGTGCTGTCGGCTCGCCCGTCGACGATTCTTGCTGAAATCGAAGTTGACCTGCCCAGGCCACGCTCGCAACTGGAAACAAGAAAAATGCTGCGATTCGTCGAGCTGCAGGCTGAAGTATTGGAACGCGTGGAAGAGGCAGGTAAGCAGTCGGTCGGGATCCAGGACTATGAATGAAAGGCTTCAGTCATCGGAGCACGCGTCGCAGATAGGAAACGCCTTCTCATCTCGAGCTGACCGCATTGCACCTGAAACCCTGATTGCCGATGGAATCCCCCACAACCCCTTAGAACTTCAGGGCCAGCTACGGTGTGCCATCAATTCGAGATTTCGAGCGGCACGATGACACGGGGCGCTGTCCGTTGCCATGCTGATGCTCTCTTCGTACCCACGAACAATGGCGCATATCCAGTGACGGATCAAGCCGCTGAGAACTTAGGGTATTTGACTCCGGTTTTGCCCCCGCCGGACTCAAACGGCATTTTCAAGCACGCGGATCGATTTGGCTGGACCGCTGGCACGGCGACCATCGCTTGGGAACTTGACGAAGCCCTAAATGGAGGACGCACGCAACTTGAAACACTCGGCAACCCAATTTTGCTGGGTAAGGCGGTCCAAAGCGACCCGATATCGAGTCCGGGCGGTCATCAGCATTTGGGCGCGCGGCTATTCGGATAGCCAAAGCTGCTTGCGATGCCGGCAGCATGTTGAACTTTAGGTGAACCAGGTGAGCATTTGAGAGCAGGAAAGGAACTACGGTGACACTAAGTGAAGGATCGCCTATCTGGACCCCTGAACCGCGACCTCCCAGGAATTCAAGACTTGACCAGTTCATCGACTATCTGAAGCAGACGTGCGAGCTCGACTTTGAAACCTACTTGGATCTGTGGGGATTCTCTGTAACCCAGACCGAAGCGTTCTGGGACCTTTGCTGGCGCTATTTCGATATTGTTGGTAATCGCCCGCCAGCTCTTTCAAACGCTCCAACTCCCATTGCCAAGGAGTTCTACACGCACGTACTTTCAAACCATGACATGCCGGGCTTTCGATTTTTCGAGAATTCCATGATCAACTTTGCCGAAAACGCTTACCGTAATTTTCAGGGTGAGGCATGCGTAGTGGCAGTTTCTGAAACAAGGCCCGGATCCAGAGTAATCCCAGCGTCGCAGCTTTGGGCAGATGTTTCGAGGGTTGCCGATGGCCTCAGAAACATTGGCGTTTCAAAAGGCGATAGAGTCGTGGGTTACCTGCCAAATATCGAAGAGGCGTTGGTGGCATTCCTCGCCTCGGCATCGATCGGGGCCATATGGTCATGCTGTGCACCGGACTTCGGACCCAGCGCGGTGATCGATAGATTCGCCCAGATCAAACCGAAGGTGCTTTTTGCCGCAGACGGCTACATTTACGGTGGCGAAGCGCAGGCAAGAAAAGAAGTAATCGAAGAGATCACTTCCAAAATACCGTCACTGGACGCCGTGGTGCTCGTCGATTACTCGGGGACCGCCGACAGCATCGATATCCCCTTGCCCCTTAGGCGAAATTGGCATGATTTTGGACGGAATGGCGAGCCGCTTATTTTTGAGCGCATGGAGTTTTCCGATCCATTGTGGATTCTGTACTCCTCCGGTACAACAGGCTTGCCCAAGCCAATAGTCCATGGTCATGGCGGAATCACCCTGGAAATGACTAAGGAGCTAGCGCTTCAGCACGATCTGCAAAGCGGATCGCGTTTTTTTTGGTTCACCACCACCGGCTGGATGATGTGGAATTTTCTAATCAGCAGCCTGCTGGTGGGCTCCGACATAGTTCTCTTTGACGGCAGCCCAGCCTACCCCGATCTCAAAGTCTTGTGGAGGCTGGTCCAAGAGCTTGGAGTCACTACTTTTGGAACATCGGCTCCTTTTATCGCGAGCTGCATGAAATCAGGCATCCATATAAAAGAAGCGGACTTTCCAACATTAACAGCACTGGGTTCAACCGGAGCCCCACTGTCGCTGGAGGGGTTCGAGTGGCTAAGCGAGCATCTCGGCCCCAAAGTCCAGATAATCTCACTGAGCGGAGGCACTGACGTATGTACCGCATTTCTCACCTCTTCACCGATTAGCGAGACCTACGCCGGCAAGCTTTCGCAAAGGGCCCTTGGCGCTGCGGTTGAATCGTATTCACCGGAAGGAACAGCCTTGTATGGAGCCTTTGGGGAACTGGTCATCGTCCGGCCAATGCCTTCTATGCCCATCTTTCTTTGGGGAGACTCCGACGGGTCGAGGCTGCAATCGTCATATTTCGAAAAATTTCCCGGAGTTTGGAGCCACGGAGACTGGATACGAATCGACCCTGACGGATCATCAGTAATCTATGGCCGTTCAGATTCGACATTGAACCGTGGCGGCGTACGGATGGGCACTGCAGAGTTTTACCGGTTAATCGAAGGTTTCGATGAGATCACGGACTCGCTTGTCGTCGATACGTCTGCACTGGCAAAAGAGGGCCAGCTGATCGCATTCGTCGTCTTAGGCAAAGGCTTGGAGCTTGATGCCGAGTTAATTGGGCGTCTCAGAAATGAAATCAGAACCAAACTCTCCCCCCGGCATGTTCCAAATCGCTGGATATCAGTTCCACAGATTCCCCGTACCCTGAACGGCAAAAAAGTTGAGATTCCAGTACGCAAACTCCTTCTTGGCGAACCGCTGGAGAAAGTTGTATCAGCGGGGGCCATAGCAAACCCTGAAGCGCTGGTCATGATCTCTGAATCCATAAAAGACGAATAACCGCAGCGTTGCCTACGGATAATTGCTCTCTTGCGCGCTGTTCTCGTAACGAAAGCCAACTGCAGCGACCGCCGCTGAAACCAGCATAAGCACTCCTGCGACCATCAACGCTATAGTTAATCCGCCGTGAAAGGCCTCGTCAGCTGCGCTAATCACTTTGAGCACCAACGGCCCGTAGGCCCTTTCGATTTGGCTAATTCCACCCGAACCGCCGGCTGGCATGCTCCCAGTTTCCACTGCGGAAATCACGATAGCGCGAAAGTTGGCCGGTATGCCTAGAAGTTCAAGCTTCCGGCCAAGGCCGTTTGTAAGTTCGCCATTGAGAAGGGACCCAAGAACCGAGACGCTCACAATGACGCCAAGCGCACGGGCGGTATTAGTTGTCGCGGCAGCCATTCCTGAATGCCTTGCGGGTATAACCGACAGCGCCACGAAAGTTACAGGTACGACTGTGATGCCAAATCCAAGCCCGGCAAGTGTCAACGACGACGCCAACATCAATACGTGGATATTTCCGCTTAGGGCGATATCTGCCAAAAGAACACCAGCACCGCCAGCGATAGCGCCAAGGGTCATCGGCACCCTTGGTCCGGCTTTGGCAACCCAACGGCCGGCAAACAATGAAGCAAACACCATGCCAATGGTCATTGGCAGAAAAATCAGCGCTATTCGATAACCCGAGTACCCCTCGACCAGTTGAAGGTACAGAGCAGTGAAGAAAAAAACAGCAATTATGGTGAAATAAACAGTGAACGCAGTCGTCAGAGATACGGCAAACCTTGGTATCGCCAGATATCGCAGGTTTATGAGCGGGTCAGGTGCTCTCAGCTCTACGAGAGCAAAAGTAGCGGCGCTTGCAATTCCGAAAACAAATAACGCGATCACGACTGCCGAGGAATACCCCTGGCTTTCTCCTAGGATTATTCCCACCACTAGCAAAGCAAGTGCAGTCGCACCTGTTATCGCGCCCTTAATATCCAACCCGCTTGGATTGACATCGAAACTCTCCGGAAGCGTGTTGAAAGCCAAAACGGTAACCACCGCCCCAGCTGCGACATTGAACCAGAACATTGCCCTGAATCCGCCGATTCCAACGAGAACACCGCCGAACACCGGCCCGACTGCGATCGCCAAGCCTGCTATCGCAGCCCAGACCCCAAGAGCTCTTGCGCGCTGTGATTGGTCAGGATAAAGATGGCGCAACATCGAAAGGGTCCCAGGCTCCGATGC
The DNA here is from genome assembly GCA_021785315.1 of Actinomycetes bacterium. The sequence goes on from JAJYFX010000012.1 coordinate 12,934, forward strand.
CGCCGCGCCGAGACCCATCACCCCGCGACCAATTATAAGCATCGTTGGATTGACCGCCAGCGCGGAGATCACAGATCCCACGACGAAAACGGCCATCCCAACTACCAGAATCCTGCGCCGGCCAAACTTGTCGCCAAGCTTGCCAAAGATCAGCATCAGTGCTGCAAATACAAGCGCATACCCTCCGACAACCCACTGCAGCTGAGCCACCCCCGCATGCAGCAGGGATTGCACACTGGCCAGGGCAACCGCGACAATCGTGGTGTCAAGGAACGTGAGGAAAAGTACAAACAACAGTACGGCCAAAGAGTGGCTGGACTTCTTGCTAGCGCTCACAGCACTGACCCGATGATATGACCCTCCAGAAATTCATGCTGCCCTTTGGAGCCCTAACCAGCCGAAGTCGAGCTGGCACTGGAGCAAGCCGACACGCTCTGACCCTCTAATGCAAGCAGGGCGCAGAAACTTGAGTCCGCGACGAGCCAATTGCCGCCAACCTTGACAGCCGTGCCAGTCTGGTTCTGCAACGCCGGCTTTCCGCCGAGATTGATTGAGTAGCTGACGGTCGCACTCGTTGGGGAGTTGATGACGACATTGCTCACTGTAGCTGAAGAGGTGTTCGAAATTGCCAAACTGGACGCTTCACCGATTATCTGCGAAAATTCCTGGCCATTCTGGAGCAGCTTTACCTTGTTTGCCGCTGATGTGCTACCGGAAAAGAAACTTGTCCATGCCTGTTTTACCAGCGCGCTTTCATTGGCTGAATTGGAGGAGGAACTGCTTCCGCACGCAGAAAGCCCTAGCGTAAGTGAAAACGAGGCGCAAATGCCCATACAGGTTGCTCGCGCCGAATATTTTTTCATAAATAAACCTCCTCGTAATCTGGCGGTTCAAACATATATTTGTAATTTACAACTATTTTTTTGCCCGGATGGCATGTCTCATAGTTTTCGCAATGAACTCGTTTATCTGTCGCGATGACCATCTCGCACAGAACTGCGAATCTCCTTTCGCTCCGACTCACAAGAAGCCAGAAAAATCCTCATTA
>JAJYFX010000310.1 GCA_021785315.1 Actinomycetes bacterium
GTGCCTTCCTCGGTCGCGGCAGCAAATGCTGCGAAAATACCAATCGTGGATGTGGTGGCTGGCGAACCAACTCCTGGTGTGGCTGGCCAGGGTTATGGCTCCAGCATATTTGGTGGCTCAGGACCGTCATGGGTCGAGCTGGGGCGACTTATGGCTGACACTGCGATAGTACATTCTTCGGGCGGCAGCATCAACGTTGGAGTTATTACCTTTGACAATCCGATTAGTACTGGCGTTGTTGAGGGTATAAAGGCAGTGTTCTCCAAATGCTCAAATTGTCACATTCTTTCGACCCAAGATATTGAGCCCACCAACTGGGCAACCAAGGTTGCTGGAGCAACTTCATCGCTCATACTCGCTAATCCGAACCTCAACTATGTGTTTCCTGTGAGTGATACCCCATCGATCTTTGCTACTGCCGGCGTAAGCCAGGCGGGAGCTGCAGGCCACGTCACCGTGGTTACTTCGGGAAGTAATGGCCCGGCAACTATAGCGCTAGTTCAAAAGGGACCTATCATGATCGCAGATCCCGGCTCCTCCGCTCCATGGTCAGGCTGGGAGGCGATGGATCAGGCTCTCCGCGCCATGAGTGGAATGAAACCAGGAAATCCAGCAACTCCTATTCGTTATCTTGACAAGTCAAATCTTGCCGGCTTGCAATTGACATCTGATTTGAGCAGCGTTTTTGGTGATTCCTATGTTGCTGGGTATAAAAAATTATGGGGTCTGGGCTAGGTTTTCCAATGAGATTCCAGTCATCGGTTCGATGACGGGTACCAGCTGAAACGGTTTGAAATTGTCAGAGCATTGCGCAGCTGCAAGCTAGCAGATCAGCGTTTTGATGTAGTCCAGCCAAATAGAAGTTGAATTCGAAAGCTGTGCCGGTGGCCTTGATGGTGCCGCCACAGCTTTCACCGCTGGAGGTAGCGAGTATCAACCTCAAGCCCAAGTTCCTTTGCACCCAATCGGCGGTCAAGCCACTGATAGATGTCAGTGCAGCCGGAGTGTCTGTATTGGATCTCCGGCTTAGTTAGGCGCCGCGGGACATGCAAGCTGATATCTGCCGACTGCCCAACTATCGGAGGAGGGTTTCTTCCCACAGTCGCGCTGCCCGAGGATCGCTCAGGCTGGGCGTGAGGCGGTTGCTGCAAATGGACAGGCCTGATTCGCGTTACATTTATGTGCCAAAGAAAGTAATGAACTGCCGCGTCAGTTGCTGTCCAGATCGAAGCTGGGGAAATTGCAGCGTATTGAGGATCTCATCGCTGAATCATCTCTGCTTGCATTGCCGGGATCAATCGTGAACGTAAGCTAAACTACCGAAGCCGCGCTTCGGCTAGGTGCCGCCTTTGAAATTCCAGGCCAGCTTGTACATGATCTCTAGCGGCAGCCTCGGCGGCATCGGGATTCCCAGCCTTAAGTGCGGCCAGAATTCGGCGATGTTCGATAAAAACGCGCTGGTCGGCACCCTTGAGGTTAGCCTGCTGCATTGCCAAGCTAAGCATATCTGCGACGATCCTGTTGATTATCAGTAATCGCCTATTGCGAGCCGCCTCAAGTATTTGCCGATGGAACAGAAGGTTTGCTCGAACAATAGTAGCGTTATCATCTGCAGCGGCAGCCTCGGCAACTCGTTCGTTGGTCGACTCCAAAGTCAGAAGCTCTCCCTTGGTGATCCACTTTGCGGCCAGTCTTGCAGCGTGTCCTTCTACCGCCCAACGGACATCAAAGATCTCTTCAAGGTCGACAATGGTGGTAACTGGAACAATAAGACCGACACGGGGAATCGTTTCTACAAGCATTTCTGATTCGAGCAGGTGCAGTGCTTCACGCACTGGCGTGCGGCTAACATTGAGGTTCCTTGCCAGCTCTTCTTCGGTAAGTCTGGTACCAGGGGAATGCTTTCCTTCTAAGATCGCTGCCTTAATGTTTTCGTAGGCATAGCTCATCGCTGACCCGCTGCGCCTGGCGGGCCGTTTGGAAACTGGAAGCGATGTATCCCCTTGCATACAACAGATTCTATCTTTGCAAAATTAAGGGGTACGTCTGTTTTCCAAAATGGCACAGACGTGTTGTCAGAAATAGCAGAGAGTAGGTTAGCTGTAGAGAGCGAGGCCCACCAGGTGCATTGTTGCCGCAGTTACTATGAGCCTGTTGTAATTTGTCGGCAGGTTCCCTTGGACCAAACATTTCGCGGGCTATGCGTCATCAAGTCCAGGCGCTCGCGGGACCTTCAGCGGGTAGTGAACCATTGGAGCTGGAAATTAGAGTTTCCAGCTCTTTCAGCCAGACTAAGCAAGGTCCTGGCCCTTTTGGAATCCTTTCTGCAACTTTCAAGCGTTAGCGATGAACCAGCTTTTGGCAATTCTTGCGGATCAGGACTAAATTGGAATAACTGCCAGGTTCGCAGGTTGGGCGAAGAGCCATGCGTTGAAGCGTCCCTAATCTCGTGCGGGAGTTGGTCGCCTTTGTGTCGCCGTGATGGATTCCCTAGTGTTCACGCCAAAAGCGCCGACTCCATGTTCCGCCCTGTATTTAGGCCCATGTGAATGCCGATACGGTCCACCATATAAACATTCCATTTGGGATCGAAGGGGTTGCGCCGACTTGCCGCTTTTGTAATTGCCAAATGCCTAGTTTCTCTCTGCGGGTACCAGGAAATACTAGTGAGGCACCATTGCTGTGGCATATCGTGAGTTGACTGCTCGGGAGATCATGTAATGCTAGGACAATAACAATGTGATCAGTAAGCTAATGAGTGTCCCATCTAAACCAGCGAATTCCTACCGCGGCGAAACATACTATGTAGGCGAGAGTTACTAAAAGGGAAAGTGAATCATGGCTGGTCCATCTCGCCGGGTTGATGGCAGCGGAAAAGAGATCCATAACCGTACCCACTGGCGACCAGGACGCTATGAACTGAAGCGCTCCGCCGAGCGCGCCACTGATTCCGAACAGACCTAAAAAAATCAGAGCGGCAAAGACAATTCGACCAGCTGCGTTGACGGTATCAGATGATTTGAGCATGCCAACTAATGCCAGTCCAATACTCAGGAATAGGGCGCCGCCCAGAATCGAAATCGCGAGGACCATTACATACTGCCCGGGGCTGAGAGTGAGGTGGTACATCGAGGCGCCAACGATGACTACCAATAGCGCGATAACCAGATTTGCAACTACCTGGATTGCAAGACGACTCGTTATTATCATCCAGGTCGGCGCGGGCGTTACTCTGAGCCGCTGGAATACGCCTGCATCTCGATCGCGGGCAACACCAAGAGTGTATCCGAGCATTGAGGTTGACATTAGGCCGTAGGTAATGGCGAGCCCGACCAATATGAGTGAACCGCCAAGACGCTGCTGGGCTTTATTGCCATGCGTGGTGAACAAGATAACCATCGGGAGAAGTATGCTCAAAACAACTGATCGCCGATTTTTCACTAGCACCAACATGTCAGCTTTGAGTAATGATCCATATATCAGCTTTGTACTTGGACTCACTGCTTGTTCGTAGCTAGTCACGTATTTCACTTCCAGTTAGTCCGATGAAGACATCTTCAAGCGTTACATCGCCATGGGCCACATTTTTAACTCTGGTGTCGTCTTTGTGCTTCTCAATAATTCGATTGGGTGTGTCACAAGTTACCAGCTTGCCATGGTCGATGATCGCAACTCGATCGCATACAGTCTGCGCCTCTTCCATTGAGTGGGTCGTGAGAAGTATGCTGCCTCCAGCTTGGCGGACATGCTCAATTCTCCCCCATAGCTGTCGGCGTG
>JAJYFX010000311.1 GCA_021785315.1 Actinomycetes bacterium
CTACCGCGAAGGTCGCATCACGTCCTGAACCATCAGAAGTTCGCACTAATCGGTATGGTGCCGAGATAAATTCAATACGGCTGATCGAACCTGCCATTTCGCTTGCCACAATCAAGCGTAAGCTTCCAACATGGGTTTGGACTAATTACCCTCGCAGTATCACCACGCTGGTTGAACCTCTCAGCAAACACATTCGGTTATTGATTGCTGATCGCCGCAAGACCGGACTTCCAGATTTCAATGATGCAGCGCTTAAAGAGGCGAGCCTTGATGAGCTTCGTAAGGTAGCGTTACTGAAGTCTAAGGCAATAGTAAGGGGGAAAGAAGGTAAAACAATCTATCGTGCGCGATCGCTGGCAATCCGTCTCTATGTATTGCAGCGCGCAAACGGACGCTGCGAAGGGTGCCAAGCGCCGGCACCTTTTCTTAAACCGGGCGGTTCGCCCTATCTTGAACCGCATCACACAACTCAAATATCCGACGGCGGGCCAGATCATCCGGCGAGAGTTATTGCTTTATGTCCGAACTGCCACTCGCGTGCTCACTATGCTCAGGACAAAACGCAATTTAACAATGCACTGAAGAAAAAGCTGTCGCGTCTGGAACCGAGACGAAAATACTAACGGGCTACACATGGCTAAAGTTCCCTTTTCCATTACCGTCTTCGTGCCCATGCAAAAGTGGCTCTGGACCTGCTAAGCCGGCATGACTGCCTCATCCAGTCGGCCATGATTCGGGGATCGTGTCGTCATTGGACTTGGTGGGCAGTAAATCATCGATGGTAGGGGTCGGCTCGGATTCCCTTTCCCACCGCGCAGGTCAGGTACCGTCCTTCACCGCTGCCCTGACCACGCAGGCATTATGCTGTGTCAGTGTCCGAAAATTGCACCACAACAGCCATTGCATGTAGCTGACGCCACCGGCAGCATTGGCCGGCAATCTGCCGCCTTTGTTCCGAACCGTCGCTTCCTCGGCCAAACCAGCCGCTCGCGCATTGGATCATCAACGACCGCTGACCCACTCCAAGCAGCCGGATATTACGCAGGTGGCTCAAAGGATGTGAGCGTGCGGGGTTGCCCCATTTCATCGGCAACGCCGAGACCCCTACGCCACCAGACTACCCCATAGCCTGCTACTCACGTGCCCGCCCTCTTCCGAGCAAGTCTGCGTATAGCCTAGATGCTGTTCCAGACACGCATCATTCCGCAATCTTTTCCGCAGGCCGATATATCTGATTGATGATTTCCGATACCAGCTGAATCGTTCCTAGCACTTGGTTGTGAAGCATCTTGCTACCATGCGCATAGTTATTTCGAAACATCGGCAAGATCTTGATTAAATCCTGCACATAACCTAGGTTCCTATCCGCGTCGGTAATTTTCACCTCTGAGAAATCGAGATCGATCTGACTCAACCCTTTGTCTCGCATCTCTTGAATTTTCTCGTATTCGTAACGAGTCTGCGCCCGCCGTTCTGAAGCCTCAGCCCAGCGCTTGAAGCCCTCATTCTGCACGTCACCTTTGTCCACAGCGTAGCGAAGAAGTGCTTTCAGGCCCGGGATTTTCGAACGCTTGTGGGCCCCCTTGGGAATTTCTTTCTCATAGCGTTCACGTAGGGCGAGCTCGAGGCAAGACAGAACCTGATGCTCCGCGACAGGGTAGAAACGATACACAAACCAAGCATAGACAAAAAGGTTTCTTGCGGTATCAAAATGGACCACTATGTCATCTGGAACCGCGTCGTTAAGCTTGTACTCCGCAATCGCGCGATAATTGTCCCTCACCTCCATCGGACGAAAGTCACCTAGCTCGTCGTCCAGCACGGCAAAACTTACGCTTCTCGGATCTGGCGCGCAGACGTAGTTCGAATGACGCAGGCGCTCTGGATGAAACGAGTCTTCACGTGACATAAATTTACTTCCCGTTCGCAATCATGTTGCTGGGACGTCCTCGCTGCAACGAGATGATCGACTTCATCCATCTCGTGATTGAATGCTTGGTCACAGTCGGTTTGACAGATAGTGCCAACTGCGTGTAATGAATTCACTGAGCTACTGCTTTACATGCGGCGCAAAAGTGCCCTCAACACGCTCAGGCTGGCACGTCCGTCCGGCATTACCCGCAGACGAACTCGCGAATCACCTAAAGCAAGCAAGGCTGGCCACGGCGGCGATCCTGTCCTACACTCGAAATACCACCACGACTTTAGCCAATACAAAAAGTCCACTTTCGATGCCGCAGATTTGGAAACCCAACCAAAGCGGAGCTTTTCCGTTCCAACGTGAGCCACCATTTCCCGAAGAAAAACCAAGGGCTCTGGTGGCGGATGCGAAAAACCTGATCTCTCCATTGCAAAGTTAAGGAGACGCGTGGCGATTTTCAATGCGTCCTCGATGGTATCCACTGCACGCTGCTTCCACCAAGCCTCCGACACAAGGTCGAATATCATGTGGTCACCCTGGGTTCTGACCGACACAGAGCCGCTATTCTCGTCATTTGGCACCAGGAGTGCCGATATCGCGAAAGAGGTACTGTCTTCTAAGGGGGCGTCGGACGTTTGATCTTGAGACACTAAGTCGGTGATATCGTCGAGGCGACCTTCTCGGTTCGTCGGTTCTGAAATCGGCACGGGATCCCATTTTATGCCAGGATCTGACTGGTTCAGCCTGCTGAGCGATTCCGGCAACTCAACATTAAAACCCCGTCCTCTCATCGCATCTTGTAGATACAACCTCCAAAAGGCGCGGAGCAAATCGGCATTACTCCGATCTGGCGCAGCGAGCCACGGTGTTATTTGGTCAACAAGGGCGCGCAACATCTCGCGCGCGGCAAACAGTTCGCGCGCAGCCAATGCTTGTGACCAACGCTGATAGGCACGAAACCATCCCGCGGAGCCGTCATCACTTGCGGCGCCACCAAGCGAAAGCACGCCAGGTGCATTCGGCATTTTGACAAGAACAAAATGACAAGCATCCGGCAAACAGGACCAGCAATCTCGGGTCAACTCGCGGCATGGCTTCGGTGTTTTATACTTCGAATCAGTACGCAACGTGTTTGCCCTACCATCCACAGCGATCACCGCTGCGGCAACCCCTCTGCCCACCGGGTACGGGACGACACAGCCATCTCTCCTGACCAGAGAGTGTGACGGCTGCGTGAAACTGCCGTTGACGAATCCAAGCTGCGGTAGCGCACGTTCCCGACACCTGCCCACAGAAGCGCAGGGTTGCAGCCACATCCACTTCCTTTTTGTATCGCGGAAGTCGATAAAGTCGAATGCTTCAGTGGATTTCACTTCGAGCGCCGACAAAGTGGTTCCATCGGTTATGATGAAGTCGGGTTGCGGGAAGCGCGCTCCTTTGATCGTTTGTGCGTTTCCGGGACGCCAAGATACGACGCGTTCGATTTGAGAACCCGACGCTCGGTACACAAGAAAGGTGAGAATTTCGCCAATGTCGCCGAGTCGCGACCCATCTAAGCCACGGGCCTTGCTTCTGTAACGCCCATTAACGTAGCGCTCAGCGTCGACTGCGATTCCCTCTGCGTCCAGTTCTAGGTCTGTTGCAATAATACCCAGCACTTCATCATCTACCGTAACTGGAATTGTCTGGGCCGCGTTAGAGAATACAGCCCGCCACCCCGCCTGGTTTGAGTTCTCCACGACTCCAAACAGTGGAATGTCGACCTGTTTCACGTTAAATGTCGGCATGACGATCCCTGTTCAACGCACGGAAAACGTTGAAATGGCTGATATGACTGGATTTTCATTCATCCCAGC
>JAJYFX010000312.1 GCA_021785315.1 Actinomycetes bacterium
GCTTCCCCGGCCAATTCCGCTTTGTTTGGGTCTAGTGGGCGTCGGCTACCTGTTTAACACTAGCTACACAATCGATGGCGGAAATCTGGCGTCAACGCTCGCGGGTGAATATTCGTTTTCTCTTTCCCTGGCACTTGGAATCATAGTAGTTGCAATCGCATCAAAACGGGGATTGACCAGGACGGAGGCGGCAATTGGCGCACTGATCTTCGCACTTGCAACTTTGGCCCACATACTCCCATCATTCTGGGTTGGTTTAGCGCTGGTATTGCTCGTTCTTATGAAGCGTATCTATTACAAAAGCTGGGCCGACTTGCGATATACGGTTGGAATGGTGGTTCTAGCCGCACTGATCGCATCGTTCTGGGCGCTTCCGTTTGCGTTTCGCATAGCATATTCAACGTCAATGGGCTGGTCAAAGGTGACAACCTATGACAGCACTTTGTTCCCTCACTCCTTACGCCCCTGGCTGATTATGGCTCTTCTCGGCACGGTTTTTGCGATCTGGAGAAAGCAGATGCTAGGGGTGCTCTTGGCTTTGCTGGGTGTTTTTTCGGTTGCGGCATTCATATTTCTGCCCAATAGCGCGGTGTATAACGCTCGAGCACTGCCGTTCTGGGTCCTTTCGCTCTACGCTTTGTCAGGATTGTTTCTCGGCAACCTGGGTATCCTGATTGGTGCCGTATTCAAAAACGCAAAATCCTGGATCGACAACCAAAAAGTTCCTTCGTCTGAGCCGGACGTAGAAGCATTAGAGGAAGATGAGGTTGGCTATTCTTTGCCAAGTTCCTTGATAGGGCTTGAACTCGGCGCTGAGGAAGTAGCAACTGTTCTCGCTCAGCCTGCGGCCGAGACAGTCAAAAAGCCGCGATGGCCCGGTTCGGAAAATGAGTCCCTTGGTTCCCGCGGCCACGTTGTTCTCGCTACCCTGGTGTCACTGGTGGTGTTTGCAATATCTGGATTAGGGCTGTTCGGCCCCATACCATGGTTGCCCTTCCATACAACGCAAAGTTTCGTACCTTCCTGGCTTAGGTGGAACTACACAGGCTACGAAGGAAAGCCCGCATACCCTGCCTATCGCGAACTCATGGCGACCATGCAGACCGTCGGCAGAAATTATGGTTGCGGTCCGGCAATGTGGGAGTACAACTCTCAGCAAAATGCCTATGGGACCCCTATGGCCCTTATGCTCTTGCCGTATTGGACCAACCGATGCATCGGCTCAATGGAGGGTTTGTTTTTCGAATCGTCGGCAACCACTCCGTTTCATTTCATGAACCAATCAGAGCTGTCGGCATCTCCATCGGAGGCTATGTCTGGTCTGCCTTACAACGGACTAAATGTAGCGTTAGGAGTTCAGCATCTGCAGCTCCTGGGCGTTCGGTACTATATGGCGTACTCCCCAAATGTCGTTGCGCAGGCCGACAAAGATCCCCAGTTGCAGAAAATTGAGACTGTGCCAGCTTTGGAACCGTCAGCCGGTTTGAACTCACCGCTGGGATGGACATGGAGTATTTATCTTGTCAAGCATTCGGCAAGGGTAGAGCCTTTAAGCAGCTGGCCCGTGGTTTTACGTGGCGTAAATCCAAGCCAGGCGTCTTGGGTTAAGGATGTCATGCCGTGGTACGATGACCCGAAACTATGGTCTGTATTACCGGCCCAGTCAGGTCCCCCAAATTGGACCAGGGTCGCGGCAGGTTCAACCAACCTTCCTTCGAATCCGGTGGACCCTACCACTGTTAGCCATATCAGCCAAAACAGCTCGTCGGTGTCGTTCGATGTTTCCAACGTGGGAGCACCGGTGTTGGTCAAAGAGTCTTATTTTCCAAATTGGCAGGTCAAGGGAGGAAGTGGTCCCTACAGAGTGGCGCCGAACCTGATGGTTGTTATTCCTACGTCACGACATGTGGTCGTTTATTACGGAATGACTCCAATCGACTACATTGGGTACGGCTTGACTATTGTTTCGCTTGCAGCTGCTGTTGCTTTTATTGTGAAGGGCACGCGATCCAAGAAGTTACCGGAGTCTATCGACTAGAGTTAGTCTCCGTGCTTTTAGTCCGTCTAGAGGAAATTGAAACAAGGCAAGGGTTCTGAGACATATGATTTCCGAAATCTTCAAAGCTTATGATGTCAGGGGTACGGTTCCCGACCAGTTCAATGATGATATCGCGCGTGCAATTGGTGCTGCATTCGCTGTGTATTCCCACAGCTCCAAGATTGCCGTGGCCCGCGACATGCGTGTCTCAGGCGAGCAGCTCAGTTCAGCATTCATGGATGGGGCCCGCACAGTTGGGGCGGGCATTATCGATTTAGGCCTTGGATCTACGGACATGCTCTATTTTGCATCGGGAGAGCTCGATGTGCCCGGAGCCATGTTCACGGCATCTCACAACCCGGCGATCTATAACGGAATAAAGATGTGCCTATCAGCGGCACGGCCAATCAGCTCAGACAACGGACTGCAGGATATTGCCGAGCTCGCCCAAAGCTTTATAGATGATGGCATTCCAACCGCCGCTAAAGCCGGATCGTATGAACAAAAAGAGATGTTGACCAGGTTTGCGGATCATGTCCGCTCGTTTGTCGACGCCGGTTGCCTAAAGCCGTTGAAGGTGATAGCAGACACGGCGAATGGAATGGGAGGGCTGGTGGTCCCAGCGGTATTCTCAGCACTTCCTTTCCAACTCGAAATACTGTTTCCCGAGTTGGACGGAATGTTCCCGAACCATCCTGCAGATCCCATCCAGCCGGAGAACCTCGTTGATCTCAAACAGCGGGTAATTTCAACTGGCGCCGATATAGGATTGGCATTCGATGGCGACGCCGATAGGGTTTTTCTTGTCGATGACCAGGGGCAGACGATTTCCGGGTCAACTACGACTTCTCTTGTCGCGAAGACCCTCGCGGCAAAGTATCCAGGATCGAAAATCCTTTACAACCTGATCTGCTCCAAAGCGGTTCCGGAAATAATCGCTGAAAGCGGTGCGATTCCGATTAAGACCAGGGTAGGACATAGTTTTATCAAAACTATTATGGGCGAGACAGATGCCCTCTTCGCAGGCGAACACTCCGGACACTACTACTTCAGGGATAACTTCCGTGCGGATTCCGGTTTGATCGCGGCTCTTGTAGTTCTTGAGGTGCTTTCTCTGTCGGACAAGCCACTTTCCCAGCTAAGAATCGACCTTGAGCGCTATAGCGCATCAGGCGAAGTAAATACGAAGGTTCAAGACGTAAGCGACGTTTTAGCCTTTCTTGAGAATGCTTATCAGGGAAGAGGCAAAATGGACCATATGGACGGGCTTACAGTGGATATGGGCGACTGGTGGTTCAATGTGCGTCCTTCTAATACCGAGCCTCTTCTAAGGCTCAATCTCGAAGCTAAATCTGATTTGGAGGTAGCGTCAAAGGTCCAAGAGGTCCTAGCCGTTATTTCCAAAGCTGATTCTGAAAGGAAGTAGTGTGACATTGGATCCCAAACTTCTGGAGATTCTGGTCTGCCCAATTGACAAGGGAGAGCTGATTTATATTCCAGGGGAGGACACGTTATACAATCCCAGGCTGAAGCGCCGATACTCCGTAAGGCAGAATATTCCCATCATGCTTGTAGATGAATCGCAAGTGGTAGATGAAGGTGAGCATGAACGGCTGATGGCTTTGGCAAAGAGTTCATAGCATTACACGGTTCTAGTCACATCTAAGAAATGCAGGTTTGAGGTATTTACATGTTCGAACAGGTTTTGGATTCATCCCGTATGTGGGAGTATACTGC
>JAJYFX010000313.1 GCA_021785315.1 Actinomycetes bacterium
GATTTACAGGTCAAAGCGGCGCTGCAAACATGCTCAGGCAAGCATTGTCTGGAACCTTTGAGATCACCTTCGTTGATCCCCCATTGGTCCACGGTCAAATTCGAAAAGGGGAAACAGTAATTCTCGGAGGTGGCTTCGACTACGAATCAGAAAGCAGTTTCGCAGCCGTAAGCAACGCCGTTCGCAATGGTTCGAACCTGCTAATAATCGCTCCGCCCGGAACGGGTTTCCCTCCAGCCTGGCAGCAACTGTCAGGCGTGACACCGCTTGAAGCCAAATCTGACGGCGAATGGTTCTTCAAAGTGCTAGGCCCTTCCAGTCTGACTCAGAGGCTGCCCGCCGAATTTGCCGGATCTGGTGCTCTCACCGTTCTCAAAGTACACGACGGATGCGAACCTTTGCTTGCCACTAGTGTCGCGTTCCATGATCATCCAACCGCTGCGGTCAAGCCTTTTTCATCGTCAGCGGTTTGCACCATCGGCCTGAACCCGGCGCCCGCCCATATCTCGGAGGATCTGGCACGCATTGTTAGAAGAGCTGCAGGCATGGCCCCGATACATGGCCAAAAAAGTGTCGCCAAGACTCTGGGTGTCGCCATAGTCGGCTATGGTCCGCATGGCGGAATGGGCTATTACCACGGCAAAGCTGCGTCTGAGGTGGCCGGATTGTGCCTGATTGCCGTCGTGGATAGCGACGGTGACCGGCGCAAAGCGGCGGAGCAGGAGTTCCCAGACGTGCGCACCTACCGCAGCCTTGAAGAATTGATCAAAGACGGTGACTTCGACATCGCGGTCGTTGCCACCCCGCCGGTAAGCCACGCCGAAATATCGATGGCGCTCCTCGAAGCCGGCAAACATGTTATAAGTGAAAAGCCAATGTGCCTGACCATGAAAGAGGCCAACCGGCTGCTCGACAAGGCCAATGCAGGCGACCTCATGTTGAGCGTAAATCAGAGTCGAAGGTGGGATCGTGACTTCCGTGCTATCGCTAGGGCCGCATCCGAGGGCAGAATTGGGAAACTATTCAACATCGAGACCTTCGTCGGCGGGTTTGAGCACCCTTGCCGCGCATGGCATTCTGAAGAATCGATTTCAGGAGGCGCCGTTTTTGATTGGGGATCCCACCACATCGATCAGATAGTCCAGCTCTATGGGAGCGCTCCGACGATGGTGAGCGCCACCCAACACAAACGAGTCTGGCACGACGTCACCAACGTCGATCAAATTCGGGTTCACATGCTTTGGGAAGACGGGCGCGAAGCAGAATTTTTTCAGAGCGATATCGCCGCTTTCAGAAAGCCGAAATACTTCATCCAGGGAACATCCGGAACTATCGTTGGAAATTACAGGCCATTCATGGAGGAAACCGTAAGCTTGCCGTTCGGTTACGAGCAACGCGAATACCACCATGCCGAAGCTCCCGCTACTTTAAAACTGTCCAGGTATGAGAGCGGATCCGGCCTCATCGAAGAGTCCCTTCCATTGGCTAAACCGCAGCACTTTGCATTTCACAGGAACATCGCCGACCATCTCCTGCTGGGAGAGCCGCTAGCCGTGAAACCCGAGTCAGCCGCTGACATAATCGCGATACTTGAGGCCGCGCAGATCTCTGGCGCAGCCGGCGGACGGTACGTGTCTTTAGGCGAGGTTAAATGCTGAAGAGCAGCCACGGTGCCGAGAAGGCGGAAAAAGTTCGAATAGGCGTCATTGGCGCCAGCTCTTTTGTCGCACAGGCGGCTGTGATCCCCGCAATTCTTGAGTCACGCCGCGCCGACCTCGTAGCTGTGGCGTCAAAAAGCAAAGCGAAAAATTTGGACTATCACCACGGCGTGCAATTTTATGACAATTACGAAGATCTGATGAGCGCGGACAACGTTGACGCCGTCTACATACCGATTCCCAACTCTCTCCATGCCGAGGCGGTAAGATTTGCAATCTCGAACCGTAAGCACGTCCTTTGCGAAAAACCATTGGCAATGTCGGAGCGCCAGGCGAGAGAGCTCATGACCTTTGCGGCCTCAAACCAGCGAATTCTGATGGAGGCCTACATGACCCATTACCATCCTCGCGACAAGGAACTGATGAAGTGGGTGCTGGCGAAGGATGCCGGACGGGTCCGCAACATTTATGCAGGATTTACGGGAAGCCTGAACAGACGGGAGGACTTTCGATGGAAGCCGGAGATGGGCGGCGGCTCCCTGCGCGACGTAGGGGTTTATCTTATTTCGCCGATACTTCAAGCCGCCGGTGGCCTTCCGTCCTCAGTAGTAGGCAATGCCAACTACCACACGACGGGAGTTGACGAGAGCTTTACGGGACTCTTGAATTTTAAGGATGGCATGACTGCGACAATTTTCTCCTCGTTCGTTTCGGGAGATGGCCAATACCTGCGGATCACCTTTGAAAAAGGCTGGATCAGCCTGAACAACGCCTTCACTCCAACTCTCAGGGATAATCTTTTGGAGGTCAGTGACCAGGCTGGGAAAATGCAAAGTTTTAATACTAAACCAGCAAACTGCTACTTGGAGATGGTCAACCACTTTTGTGATCTTGTTAGCGGCCGCAGCACGCCGTTAAGACCTCTTTCGGTGTCTGTCATGGTTCAGAAGGTAATTGACCATTTGCTGGTCTCCGCACAAAACAAACAGATCGAGAATTTGGAATAGGCGGGAATTGAAACCAACCAATTTTCATTTAGGGAAATACCAGCGACGCATTTGAGGTTCTATTTACCATGAACACAGCGTCCATAAAGGTCAGCGATGACTGCAACGTTGTCGTGGATATACTCGACGGCGACCGGCAGGGATTTTTGCTGGTACACGGTTTGGCTTCGAATGCCCGGCTTTGGGACGGGGTTGCGGAAGAACTGAACAGGCTTGGACACCAAATTGCGATAATTGATCAGCGGGGCCACGGACGGTCCGATAAGCCTAAAACTGGATATGATTTCGCTACGATTTCACAAGATTTGGCAATCGTGGTCGGCCATCTCAAGGAATCAGCGGGATTTTCCAACCCTGTGGCAGTTGGGCAGTCCTGGGGAGGAGCCGTGGTGGAGTCATTTGCCGCCAAACACCCCGATCTGACCAAAGGCGTGGCGGTAATTGACGGAGGCATGACTTCGCTTTCGGAAAAGTTCCCCGACTGGTCAGAGTGCAAGAGAGTGTTAGCTCCGCCAAATATGCTCGGCGTTCCCTGGGAGCACTTTGAGTCGCTGATCAGGTCAACACATCCAGGCTGGCCCGAACCGGGCATCCGGGGAGTCTTCGCAAATATGGAAAGGCTTCCGGATGGAACCTTCAGGCCCTGGCTCAGCCGAGAGCACCACTTGGAAATTCTGTGGCACCTTTGGCAACACGATCCGTTCGACACCTGTGCCAAGCTTCAGGTACCAATACTGTTCGTACCAGCCGGGGGAGATTCGCTGAGGGATCGGGAAAAGAAACTGGCCCTGGAAAAGCTGTCAAAGGCGGCACGGAAATCGAAAACCGTATGGTTCGATCCCGCCGACCATGATATCCACGCCCAGTACCCAGAACAGCTCGCGGATCTGCTGCACGCAGAGTTGGCGACAGGCATCTTCTCATGAAGCAGGCTCCAAGAGTCCTTACCATAATGGGCTCGGGTGAGACTTCGCCCACAATGGTCAAAACGCATCGGCAAAACATCGCCAGATTCGCGGACAGAAAACCCCTATGCCTAATACTTGATACGCCATTTGGATTCCAGTCCAATGCGGATGAAATCGGCGCGAAAGCAATCGAATATT
>JAJYFX010000013.1 GCA_021785315.1 Actinomycetes bacterium
TATTCTCAGATGCACTTGCTACTTCTATTCCGAACAAGACCAAAACCTTTCAGCAAGAATCCAAAGTGATTCTAGTCTCACCATGCCGTTACGATACTTCTCCCATTGTGGTTCCAAAAGCCAGCCCAAGTGTCCCGACCTTGTCACGAGAGATGACCTAATAAGGCGACCAGATCCAGCCTAGAAACACGTGCGTCCAGAAAGCTCAGGCGTCATAAGTATAAGGAGGTATATAAGGTTTTCTCTGCCATCCGGCTCCGAAGTGACGCCCACCTTTATGCCGCTCGACGGGCATTATGTCAAGATCCCGCGGTAAGCGTTTTCTTTCCATTCATTCGAAGTCATCCCGCAGGCAGGCCCATCCTCGTTTCACCGTCCTTCTCGGGCTGCTATACCTTGGCAAAGTCCAAGTCCCATTTGATATACAGGCGGGCCATGCGCTGATGTATCGTCTTCGAATTGCCATCGGCGTGGTACAGAATGACGTAGTGCAGGTGCCAGGCTTTGGTTTTGGGTCGTGTATGACCCAAACATCACGATGCTGGGCTCCCAGAGTCTGTGTGTTACGAGTCCTTCCCCTGGCTACAGGAGCTACCATTTTGACCTAAGCTGCTGATCCGTGCTCGACTGCTCACCGGGGGTCTTTGGCGGTCCAATTTGCAGTATCGAGAATCCTTCAGGATGAACTTAAGCCACCAAACCAACCCCAATTTATCCACCAGGCACAGCTCCCACCCCAAAAGGATTCCCGGTCAACTCCGATAGCCAAAGGCCAAACCCAAAAACAAGTTATTAATACACGGTGGTGTCTACGCGTCAAGGGGAAGGACTCATTGGAAATGCAGGCGAATCCTAGATGTGACATGGGCTATAGCTGGGGCTGAATGGCTGGGGGAAAGCAATGACCCTCCCACAAAAGCGATGTTGCCGCTGAGAGCGGCGGCGCAGGAAGCGCGAAACGAACCAAGGTTACGACCAGGAAAGCCGCACCGCTAAATGAGAGAGGCGGTTTGGTAGTCGAGCGGCTGAGGGACTTGAAGGGTGGTTGGGTGTTGAGTAGCCTAAACCTTGAACTTGGGCACAGAACTGCTTGGGCTGATGAAGAGATCAATACTCGACTTAGTCGTCCAGAGGATGGCAGTTCATGAGTCTGCTATCTTGCGAGTCTTCGAAAATACACGGCACCAGAATGCTGGTTGAGGAATAGCGCAAAAATCTGGTGTCGGGTCACCTCAAGGCAGATTATGCAGCGCAAGTACCTTGTTCCGGCGCACAGCATGCTCGTTTCAGGGCATGCGGGCGTAGCTCGTCGATACACTGAAAATGCAGTCTGGATAAAAGGGCTAAATGTTGATCAACTTAGTCATGTTTCTGCTATATTGTTGGTGTGCTTTCCCTGCCGCTATTCAACAAAGACCAAACCCCCTCCCAGATTATGTCGGCCATCCTCGATCGGGGTCCTACGCTCTGGGATGACCTGCATCCAGGCGACCGAGGCTCGCTAGGGGTCGGGAAGCTCCGGCTAGTCGGAGTATACGATGATGGTTTTCCTGGCACCTTTATGCTACGGACGCGAATAGCAGGTGGACGCCTGACGGCAAGACAACTCAAGGTGATTGCGGGCGTTGTAAACGATATGTCTGTAAAATTACCGGGGTCGACGGAACCTGAGCGATTTGCGGAGATAACAACAAGGCAGAATTTTCAGATTCATTGGATCCGCTTCGAGAATCTTCCAGAGATCTGGAGACGATTCTCGCAGGCAGGGCTTTCTTCAATTGAAGCCTGTGGAAATTCGATGAGAAATATCACAGCATGTCCTGTGGATGGCATTGATGAAGCGGGATTATTTAGCGTTGGCTCAGTGCTTGACGAATTGAATGCGTTTGCTTTTGATAACCAGAGCCTGACCGGATTTCTGCCTCGGAAATTCAAGGTGGGTGTCACTGCCTGCCATAGTGATTGCATAGTGGCGCGAGTCAACTGCATAGCCTTTACCCCGGCACGTTTGAAGAATTCCCTGGGGTTCAACGTTCATATAGGCGGTGGTCTGTCAGACTATCCGCGACTCGCGTCATCCACGGATCTTTTTGTCGAGCCGAGAAACGTTGTTTCGACGGTGAAGGCGGCACTTGAGGTGTTTGTGGAATTCGGTGATTTCCAAAACTCCTCGATAAATCGTTTTCGTGCCATGGTGCATGAGCTTGGAGCGGTCCGGGTGGAACAGGAGATCCGTGGGCGGCTACAATTCGAACCCGAGCCAGCCGGAGAGGATCTTTCAAGCTGGAATAGCGAAGATCACCTAGGAGTCCATAGAGCCAAAGACGGGAGTCACTACGTGGGTCTCTGTGTGCCATTGGGCAGGCTGACGGGTGATGAGCTACAGGAGCTGGCGGTTCTATCGGAAAGATACGGAGATTCGCAGCTCCGGTTGACGTTGCGGCAGAACGTGATACTCACCGGGGTAAGAGATGTTGACGGTCTCATTGGTGAGCCACTCCTGTCGCGTCTTAAGCCGAATCCGGATCCTTTCGAACGCGGTGTGATTGCCTGCACAAGTGCGCCCTATTGCAAATTCGCTATCTTGGCAATGAAGCCTTATGGGGCCAAGCTCATAGACCACCTGAGAAATAATGTTCCCGAACAGCGGTGGGACCGTCTTGACGGGCTTCGCATCCACATGTCTGGATGCAAAGCCTCTTGCGCACAGGTGGCGCTGGGCCATGTGGGGCTACGCGCGACTATGGGTAAGGACGAGAGGTCAGCATTTGACGCGTTTGATGTGGCGCTTGGAGGCGATGCAGGTGCAGGGCGGCTTGCCAGGTGGATAAGGGGTGAGGTGCCGGCGGCAAATGCGTTTGATGCTATTACAAGTCTGTTGACCAAAATCGCCAATGGTGAAGCAGAAATTTCGAACCTCTCCAGCGAATCTTGGAACTGGACAGGTGGAACCAAACCAGACTCTGCCGTGGTTACGGAATGAGTCGGTTCGTAAGAGGGCAGGTTCACTTAGTATTTGGGGGATTGATCCCGTGACAGTTACAGTAAGCGATCCATCAGCAAATATTCGAGATGAGATAGCTCGAGAAAGTGGAATGCCTGAGCTTTCAGACAAGATCTGGTTCCACAAGACGGCTGCCGCGGTCATAGATGCCAATCGGTGCATTGGCTGTGGCGGTTGCATTGCCGCATGCCCGTCTCGTTCTATAGGCGTTGCAGAGGACGGAAAGCCAACTTTGGTCAAGATGTGCACTGGGTGTTCGGCGTGTTGGGACTATTGCCCTCTGGCCGGACTTCGGGTCGAGAGGCTTTCGAAGATCCTAATTGACGAAGCCAATCAGCGCCATGAGCCAATTTCCCAGTCCGATACGACAGATGATTCGAAGATCCTGGGCCAGCTGAGAGCGTCATACTCAGTCAAGGCTGCGACAAAAGTGCAGGGTGCCCAGGACGGCGGAGTGGTTACGACTTTGGTGGCGGCTTTACTGGAGGCTGGTGAAATAGATGGGGCCATCCTGACGAAAAAGGTGGATGCATTCCATGGTGCTGCTGTCTTGGCAACAAACACTACCGATGTCAGTGATGCTACAGGCAGCGTCTACCACCAGTCCCATCCTCTCGCAATGCTGAACCTGCCTGTGCCGACAGGTGTCACCCGCCTTGCATTTGTCGGGACGCCATGTCAAATCAGCGTTCTTAGAGCACTGCAACGCTATCCGTGGAAGTATCGAAACACCCTTGCAAGTGTCGTTACCCTCACAGTCGCGCTATTTTGTACCAGGTCATTTGACCCGGACCTGCTTGAGTCGTCGGTGGCTGGAGACGGTGTCGATACCAAATCGGTGAAACGTATCGATATCAGAGCAGGCGAACTCATTGTTCAAGGTGCGACGTCGAATGTGTTGCTGCGTAGACCGGTAAGGGAATTCTCATCGGCAGCACTTTTAGGTTGCGACGAGTGCTCTGACTTTTCTGGTTTGAATGCTGACATTTCGGTTGGAAATGTTGGGAGCAGTGAAGGTGAGAGCACGGTACTTGTAAGGAGTGAATCTGGCGAGAAAGCTTTTGCCATAGCTAGCCCAAGGCTGGTTCTGTCTCCTCTTAGCGGATTGGATCCGGTTGAGCGAATTGCGTTGCAGAACAAGAGGCGGGCGGAGAGAAGTTCTGCGCGGGGGATTGATTCTGATGGTGGATTGTGGATTTCTTACACGGATCACCTCAGAAAATACTCTGGCACCGACAGAACTCCGAAACCTCCCCCTGGCTACAGAAGCTACCATTTTGACGTAAGCTGCTGATCCGTGCTGGACAGCTCACCGATGATCTTTGGTGGTCCAATTTGCATAGTATCGCGAATCCATCAGGATGAGCCACAGCTGCCACAGTCCACCACGATCTGCGACGCTCAGGTCGAGACCACGCGGGATTGAGGATGCTTTCGAATAAGTCCCGGTACGGCGCTCTTCACCGGCTGCCCCGGAGCGGAGTTTTGTTATGGTCGCAAAGACGGGAATTCTCAGATTCGTGTCAGCCGCCATGTCAGGGATGGACCTTGGATGGCTCTTGTTGCCACAAGCGCCACGGTTTGGGCTTGATTGCCGATCGACACTTTCATCGTGCCTACCTTTGCGCCTTTGCCAACTTTGTGTCCAAGCTTCGAGAATGTTGTACTGTATGACACTCTAAGACTAGGCCACGCCAGAAGAGAGACACTTTGGGCTGCTCTAACGGGAACAGGTGCAATCCCTGGTGCGGAGATGAGCGCCACGGTCTGACCAGCGCTCAGCACTCTCATGGTGACAGGAATCTTTCGCGCTGCATCAACGAGCTTGTTGGCTTCACCAAGCGCAGCGATCAATGGCTGCGTCCCAGGCTGGCCCAAAACTGCACCTACTATGAGGTCCTTTGATCCAGACGGACCGGCAGCAGCGAATACAAGATTGCCGCCATTTGCCATTGATCCCGTTTCGATGCCGATAAAGCCGTTATGACCGACGTTGTAGTCGATGTTATAAGCGACGCCGACTATGGGCAAGCTGACCTGCGGCTTTGCTACTATCTCGCTTAGTACGGGATTCTTCAAGAGTGCCTGTGCTGAAATGACCAGATCATTAGCGCTGCCCATTGTGTGCGGGTTGAGTCCCGATGGGCCTTTGAAGGTCATGGTGTGCACGCCTAGAGAGTTCGCCAAGGCGTTCATCTTTGCCACAAAAGCCGCAACCGACCCCGCATCCCAGTTGGCCAGCATGTAGGCAATGTTGTTGGCGGAGGGGATAAGCAACGCTTCGAGGAGCTGATACTCATTCAACTTCTCGCCTGAAGCGACCGGGATGACCGAGTCCTGCTGGCTCAACATAGTCTGATAAAGAGTGACGTCGCTGGGAGATACTGTAATAGTCGGTCCTGTGCCACCAAGACTTAAGGGGTGGTCTTTGACGATCACCAGTGCCGTGATGATCTTGGCAACTGAGCCCAATGGCAGCTCGGTGTCGGGTTTGACGCTGCCTATGGTCCCGACATTTTGAACCTCAAGCTCACCACCTCCCTGAGACGACCACGGGAGAACAGGCTTGGTGCCTGGAACCAGTGCATTTGTCAGCGATGCCCGTGTTTGAGGTAATGGAACAGGCCTAAGTATTTGGACCACCGAAGCCAGTGCTACCAGCAGAATCAATAGGACCGGGATGATTTTCGTTATTCCGGCAACGGATGAACTTGATTTTCGAAAGTGGCTTCCCCGCGAATAAAAAGAGTTCGGCAGAGGAGTCAACCAAGATTCATTTCTTCTCATCTCAGAAAACCTCCACCAGACTCGTGCTTCCGGGAGACCTGACCAAAATAGGTCAGACGATACTGGCAAGACAATACACCTCTTGCATAATCGCCATCGCCGCTGCTTCTATGCCATTTCTTAGATTGTGTCTATGAAAACCTGAGGATGAAATCGTGCCGCGCAGCCGTTTAGGAGAGAGTGGCATTCACGGGCACCAGGCCGCTTCTGGGCAGTCAAGTTTCATTGGCGAGAAAAGAGAAATATTTTGCCAAGGCGTCATGGGGACTGAGTGCGTCCGACCCGGCACTGTGCGCCAGACTATTGGCCCACTCCTCCTAAGAATTCAGAAAGTGTCGCCATCTCTATCGAGGGTTACGCGCAGGCAAGGGGAGCTTTAACCCACGTAAGACGCTATCTCGTTTGCGAGCTTGCCCTCTATCTCAAGGTTCCACACCATTTCCGCGACATCGATAAATAGGAAGAGCTCTGATAGCAGCAGAGTCTCTACCGCTGCAATCCCCAGATGCTCCAACCACTTTCCAATGCCAATCCGCACTACGAAATCGTCTGGATTGCCAGAGATGTAGATCGTCAAAGCTCGGTCAGCATCTATCAGCTCTGATAGGAACTTGCCCTTCTTGGCCTGTAAAACCACGCCATGATCACTCGCCTGTGATGACTGGACGGCAAAGCCATCTGATTTCAGATACTCCTCGATCTTGCTTTGCAATTCTTGTATGTCAGTGTGCTTGTTCTGATAGTGCAGTACTTTTTCCTTGGACATCGCGCCTCCTAAGCAATTTGCGCCCGAAATGGTGGAACCCAGAGATTCATCATGCATCTCGGACTTTTGGCAAGGTCAGCGTAACAGATCGATCCACAGATGTATGGTCGGTGTGAATATGACGGTTTCCAACCGCCGATGAAGTGGGTGTCGGCCTCCTGGCCCACTTTTCAGGCACTGCGCATCCGGTCCCAAAGTCCGCACCAACCAGCGCTGCCGACAAGCGCAGATCGATTGGTTCAGCGGGGTGGTTCGGTGTCCGTCCACTCCGCTTTGAACGAGTATCGGTCACCGCGTATCGTGCTTTCCCGCCATTCTATGGGGCGGTTGCCCGCCATGGCAAGACGCTGCACTGCCAAGGCTGCTTGGCCTTTAGGCAAGCTTAGGAGCAGGCGGTCCTCGGCCGACGGAATGACTGGCCACATTCGCTCCCAGCCACCTGTTACCCGAATATGGCGTTTCTCGGCGAGCAGATCGTATAGCGATCCAGATTCCAGGTCGGCCTCCACCAACTGGCCCCCAATATCGATCGCTAGCCAGGACCGCATGATCGCCAGCGGCTCCTCATCGGCAAATCTAAGGCGATCAAGGTAGATCACTGGAAGTGCAGGTTCGATGCCGAGTTCGTCGCAATGGTGGTCTGCCGGTATGCGGCGAATAGCGAGCACCTTGCTGCGCTCAACCGCCCCCTGGGATCGCAGTGACCTCGAGAGACTGTACATTGCCTGCAATGGCTGTTCAAACTCCGGCCTGCAGAGGACTGTGCGAGATCCGCGATTCCTGACGAGCAGCCCATCTGCTTCCATCCGGCGGAGTGCTTCGCGGACTGTCTGTCTGCTCACACCGTATTCGATAGCGCAGTCTTTCTCGCTGGGGAACACCCGGTCGAACTCTCCCTCCGCCAAGCGCCGACGCAGATCCTGAGCTAGCTGCATCCAGAGCAGCACAGGACTGGTCCGGTCCAGCTCCACTTTCCCACTCATCCGAGGAAGAACGATGCTATGAGCACCGCTAAGACGAACAGTGTCACTATCGTCATCGGAGGATCTTTTTCATAAATGAAGCTAAGTACGCCCACAGCTACTCGCATCACCGGTGTTGCCAGCAAAATGATGAGTCCTAATACGATGACTCCCCCACCAGATCCTTGAGACAGCGCAGTACCGAGCTGTCCAAGAGTGTGCGGGAAGGAGGTGCTGGGACTAGAAATTACGTGATAGGAGACTTTGCCGGTAATAGATGCATAGCCCGGATGCTGGCTGAACACCATCACCATCCCTATGAGCACCGTGATAACCGATGCCACCACACCGATGCGTAGAACGTAGCTGATCGCGGTCTCCACCTTACGGAGCTTCTCCTCGTCAACCTCGTGATGGTGGACACGGTCGCGCCCCATTGGAGCCTGGTTAGGCATACCTCCCATCTCCACCGGTATTTTTTCAGACCTTGTCACTGAAGCACCCCTCTCTGGAACATTTCGACGGCGATGATGACGAGCACTGCCACAAAGATGAGCCGTATGATCTTGCTCTCGATTCTCCCGAGTGCCTTGGCGCCAAGCATGGACCCGCCGAGGACCCCGGCTGCTACGGGGGCTGCAATTACCGGGTCGATCTGCCCCCGTGCAAAGTAGAATGCTGCACTTGCAGCTGCTGTCACACCGATCATGAAGTTGCTGGTTGCAGTCGAGACCTTCATGGGGAGGTGCATTGCGATATCCATGGCCGGAACCTTCAACGCGCCGGATCCGATGCCGAGCAGGGCACTCACCATCCCAGCCACATACATCATGGCCAGCCCGAGTTTGGTGCCGGTCACCTTGTAGGGGATCTCCTTTTGTTCGAACTGGTCGTAGTAGGAGCCGTGGAGGTCGAAGTAGTTTGCCAAGCGGTCGTGAGATACGGTCAAAGGCTGGGCTGAGTGCCGCTTGTGATAGGTTGCAAAGGCGGAGTATGCGAGTACCGCGCCGAAAAGGAGGAACAAGTAGTGCGCAGGCAGCACCGTCGTAAGGTAAGCACCGCTGATTGCTCCGGTGGTGGTAGCTATCTCCAAGAACATGCCAGCCCTCAGGTTGGTCATCCGTTCCCTTACGTATGCGGAGGCAGCCCCGCTTGAGGTTGCAATCACCGAGACTATGGATGCTCCGATTGCCAGGCGAATGTCGATGTGGAACAGGAGTGTCAGCACCGGAACCACGACCACTCCGCCCCCAAGACCGACCAGGGAGCCAAGGACGCCAGCAATAACTGAGATAAGGAACAGGAGTACTACGAAGTCGAGAGGCGTCATAAATCCAATTGTACGTACAACTGTGCGACTTTACAGGTCAGCGGATTTTCCAGAATGACCAGAACGAGCTGGACTCGTTCAGTTGGCCAATGGTCTCAAACAGTTGTCGAAGACGCAGCACTCAAGTTCCTATTAAAGTTTGACCTACTGGAAGCTCGAGTTCCTGAGGTGGAGTTTGTATGCAAGTCTCTTATAGGAAACTGCTCCCAGCATCTGATCTTCATTCGACCCACAACAACCTGCGCATCAATCGAATCGAAGCAGAGGTCGAGGGGTCGATAGTCGATATCACAGCTTTCCTCCCTGGAACTTATGAAGTGGCGAACTGGTTGATGATGCCTTAATATGCAGTTCTCAAGACCGTTGACAATATGAAACAATGGGTCTTCGCCAGTGCGTTTGACCGCGATGCTCTGAAGGTCATTATTCACTCAGATCGAGACTGTGTAGAGGTGCCCAGCTTGCTGTGTCCGCTTGCACAGGCAGCCAAGTCATTGGCATTTGCCGACGAGCTAGGAAATCGAGACGAGCGATCCATAATGAATCCATTTCCATGCAATCGCTGCTTTTTGAATCGGTAGCTCCACGCACCCCAGGCTTTGAGGGAAGCCGTAGCTGGACCTGACGAATCCATGGATCGCCACGCTTCCTTGGATGTAGTTCACCCATTTGACGCCGTGGTCGATGTAGTAAGACCCGTTGATGTTTTTGCCACGCATTGTCTGGGTTGGATAGCGCATGTAAACGAAGAAGATCCCTGTGGGAGTAGGGGTCTGGCTTACTCCTGTGTTGACGAGGCTGTGCAGCACTACATTGGCATCGTGATAGATCGTGATGGTTTCAGGTGCAACCTCGGAGACAACTGCATAGGTGTAGCCATTTGGATTCGGCATATTTGCTGCTTCAGCATTGAGCAGTGCGGGCCATATAAGAGTTCGAATTGAGGTGTAGACAGGCATGCCATGAACTCTCTCAAAGCTGACCAGGGCACCTTGAGTCATTTTTCCGAAGACGCCGGGTGTGAAAGAGGCCTTGATCGAAGCGGGGATATTGGGATACCCCCAGGAAAAGCTCCCTGAAACTGGCGAGTATAGTTGTTGTGTGGGTGAGGTGCCGGAAGCAGCCTGGGTCGGGCTCCATTTCAAAGGGAGATAGCCCAAAATAGCCAGTAACTGCTGGATGCGCAGGACGGATCCGGCTTCGGTCGTCCAGGAAATGTCTATTGCGTGAGCTAGGACATCTCCATCATTAGCCACGATACCTTGGCTCCCTACTGCAGTGCTTTTTATTGTTACCGAGGTACCAGGCAAAAGGGTGTTGTCCGGAACGAACTCCACCACGTTAGGGCTTACTGATCTCCAACTTCCAGCGACTGAGGTTTTCAATTGCGATAAAGCACCAGGCTCTACGGCTTGGTTGAAGCTGATCTTGAAAGGTCCCTTTGGTGGAGCAGTCGAAGAGGAGGCTGGCGGGCTTACGCTGACGACCTTTAGAGCGCCCGATGGTCCAGATACCGGCGAGACAGTACCTGAACCGGTGCCATAGGCCTTTGACTCCTGCCAGTAAGCCACTCCTAGAACTGCCAGCAATAGTAGAGATACAGCTGCCAGGCGGTTCCAAAATCTAGGCGAGCGTCTCAATTACATCAACCCTCAACTGGTCCATGTAACTACGGTAACAGGGGAGGGGTGTCTAGTACATGTCAGATGAAGGCTCGAGAAGGCGAGTCCGATCCTGTGAGACCCAGATATCCGCCACCGGTGGCAAAAGTAAAAAATAGGGACTGAAAGGGGAGAGACTGGAAAATAGACGCAGCACGGAATACAGTACACCCGAGGTCAGGTGGAAGCGGCCATAATTTTCAATCACCAACACTAGCACCAGGGATGACGTATTTGACGTCTCTTTCGCAGGCCACAACGCGGACGTTTCATCGTCAAAACATGAACCCTATTATAAATCTGCCGCTCAAAACAAAGCAGCGCCAGCCTGCTGCCAAAACTACAGCAGATTCCACACCACACAGGTGGCACGGCCTGATTCTTGCTCCAGTTATAAATCCAGGCTAAGAACCGGCTCTAGTCGAGATCTACTAACGCTTGGCTAGCGGCACAAGGCTCCGGCTGCTCATTTCTGAGCGGCATCTGAATTCTGCCGCCATGTGTTTGTCTGAATCGATTGGTAGCTTGTGACCGCAGTGTGCGGCGTGAACAGAGGCGTTTTCCGAGGCGTACCCATACATAGGAAACTGATCGAAATTGGAATTTATTAAGCGGTGCTTGTTGGGACTGGCAGGTGGTAGTGCGTATATCTATGCCCGGTATCGTAATCGTCAGATTCTCAAGATTCATGGAACGGCAGAGTCACCCTTGGGCGCCGGCTCACCGATAGGTATCCTTATTGCTGGCACATACTCTCGGCAGGGTCTGACCGCAGTGCAACGGAAATTGTATGGCAACATGACGGTTACCGGAAGAAATCGAAGCCATGTGACGATGATTGTGCGGGTGATACCCAGTTCAAAAAGGATTTTGCTGCTGTCTATACCGTATGACACGTTCGTTCCGACATACGGTACCCGTGGTCCTAAGAAGGCAGTGACGCCCTCAATTTCAGTCCGAAAACACTGGTTAAAACCATCAAAAGCAGCACATCCGCGTACCGATCAATGCCTGCATCGGAGTGAATTTCAAGGGGGTGACGCAGCTGGTGCGATCACTGGTAGGGATCAAGGTCGACTTCCGTTGCCTATCGCAAGACACTGTGTCCGGTTTGAACGTTGGCGCAGGATGCCAGGTCCTAAATGGAACTCATGCCCTGGTGCTTGCTCGAAGTCGGTTATTCCAGTGTTGCAGATGGCCGCTGGCTGTATGACGGCAGCAGTGGTTTCGGTCGCATTCACAGGCAGTACACCGTTATACGCGCAATGATCAACGTGACCAAGGCGAGTATCGTGACAAATTCCCTTGCACGGAATGCGTTCATCGGTACCACAGTCAAAACGTGGAGATGAACTCGAAATTGAGTCTTGGGCAACTTGTACGTTTGGCAATGGATTTTCGCTCGTGTTCCGATTCAAATCTGACGACGTACACCGGTTTCACACAGATTGTCAACAACTACGGAAAAAACGGAGACGTGCCATTCCCATTAAATAGTCTTGATGCAGGCGTTGTGGCAAAGTTTCTATCAGAAGGGTACACAACTGCGGCTCCCACGTCGGGGGGGTCGGCGCTGCTGGTGCGACCACCTCATCCCAGCCGTCTTTTAGTTCGTCACTCTCCCACAATAATGGATTCGAAAGTTCAGAATCGAACAAGACCGAACTTCGATCCGGTCCCGTGTTGAACTGCTACTTTCTGACCGAGTAGAGAGCGAATCGTGTCCCATAGAGCCTTCGGACTCCGATACCACCCGGGCAGGGACTCCCCTGTCGAGTGATCCTAGATCGAACCCTCGCAAGTCGATTCACCAAAAGGCTCTCAGCTTGGAGACTCTAGGGTCTTTCTAAATTACCTCTTGATCTTCAAAATGTATCTGGTGGCAACACCTCCCACAAGAACAACGCCCACAAGGGCTAGAGTCCCAAAAAAGAAGTAAATCGCGGCAGCCAGTATTACAGCCCCACCTGCCATACGAAGCTGGACACGGTAGCGGCCCGGGTGGGCGATTATTCGCAACAGCGGTACCAATGCCCTGCCATTGCTGGGGGAAGTGCTTGACATGGTAAACCTCCTGGAGTCTACGTTAGCCCCATATGGTCTCTTGCGGAGGGTCACACTGACCTTGAAAGTTGCCTCACTCCTGGTTTCGGTGGAACTTTTGGGTGCTTCGCTCTGCGCCGGCCAGGGCTAACGGATGCAAAGATCGTAAATTTAGGCTGGATATGTGAATCCCGAGAAGCGAATTAGCCCCTCTAAATGTTCCATGTGCCTAAATAGGGCGTATTCTCTCGATGCTCGCGCACACATACGATTTCGGCCCTGTGGAGATGCCAACATGGAGGCCAAATTTCTCAACGTCGACTGTTGATCTTGGGTAGTACAAGAGCTGATCGTGGCGTTTCCTTGCCACGATTGCCAAGATATAGAGTTCATTACAATCACGTCGCAGTTCGCTATCTATGAACGCTATTAGTGGGACGTAATGCAAGGGATTTTCGATAATCGAGTCTGTGGATTTTCCCCTGATCCGTAGCGTCAATTCAATGCCGTAAAAAGGCAACTGCAAAACACTACTGTGACCTCAGACAATTTGACAAAAGTCGGAAGTGGAGGAACTTGTCATTCAGCTGACAAAGCCCACCGGCACATGCGGGATGGGCAATTGTTTGGTGTGAAGCTGGGAAAAGTACCACGGGTAATCCGTAGTCCCATTTACCGCAATCAGATATTGAGTCGAAAAGCTGGCCCCTTCAATTCGAGTACCCTGAAATTGCAATCTGTCTGATATATTGGGGCAATTCGGCGTTGTTGCCTATGAAGACCCGACACCCCCGAAGTACGGATTCTAGGTAAGGAGTTGGACAGGCTTAATGCATAAGAGCGCTTTGAGTAACGGTGCGTCGTTCTTCCAAGTTTACCTGGCTCATCGAAAAGACCTCACTATCGTTGATATCGGTTCACAGGACGTAAATGGCTCGTTGCGAAGTGTCGTGCCTCCACAACACCGCTACATAGGAGTGGATTTTGCAAGTGGCCACGGGGTCGACGTTGTACTGACTGATCCATACGTATATCCATTTGATTCAGACTCTGTCGACTGTGTTGTTTCCAGCTCCTGTTTTGAACACTCTGAGTTTTTTTGGCTGTCATTTCTTGAGATGGTCAGGATACTTCGCAATGGCGGAATCATCTATTTAAACGTACCGTCAAACGGATTATTTCATCGGTATCCTGTGGATTGCTGGCGATTCTATCCCGACAGCGGCAACGCACTAGCCAGGTGGGCTCACACCAATGGCTATGACATTGTCCCTCTTGAGTCCTTTGTGTCTAATCAGGATAGCCAAGACGGCCAATTTGCGTGGAATGA
>JAJYFX010000014.1 GCA_021785315.1 Actinomycetes bacterium
ATTGCGACTCTCAAAGATCCCTTACTCACACGCAGCACCAGAGACTCAAGAAACGGTCCGAGCGCCAGGCTTGCGCTCAGTGCAACCGTATCCGCACTGAGGGCCCTATCTCTTGCCACTCCAGGAACCTGACCTGCCAGTGTGGCTAGTACCGGCATCAACAAGCCTCCCAATGCGCCAAGGATCACCGCCGAAATTAGATAGGGTGGGAAGACTGCCACCGAGAACAACTACGCAGATAGCAATGCTTGTCCCCAGTAGCCCTACAAATGCCAACCGTCGAAGGCGAGCAGAGTGCAGCCTCTTGACCAACCAAAAGTTAGCTAAAGCTACAACAGCTCCTGTCAAGGCGATTCCGAATCTGACTATTGAGGGGCTCAGCCTTAGAAGTATGTGTCCAAACGGCCCGAATGTCGTTTGGACTGCATTTTGAGTTGATCTGAAAAGGGCGGTGACCAGTAGGAGGGCCGCGAAGGGTAGTCTCGTGCCCCGAAATCGTTTCCTTGTTGGACCGTTATCGGTTGAATACTTGTCACTCAACTACCGATTCTCAACATTCGGGTTACAGACCGGGTGAGATGTGGCTTCGATGTCATTGGTAGCCGCCAAATAACGGAGATCACTGATGAGCAGAATGACACGGAACATGTGCAGCGGCCCCAGGCAGTAACGGACAACGGGTCTCTTAACCGATAATTTGACCTTCGAAATGACTCTCATCAGCCGCTGAATGGAGTAGCCGGCAATCCCGTGACACCCGGCGACAAACAAAAGAGGCTGCCCGCGTGCGGCTGTTCCGCAAGTTCCTGAGTTGACAGTCCTACCGTGCCGGAGGTGACATAGAGGACATCCAGATTTCGACCTCCAAATTCGCAACTCGTCACCTTGGTTGCGGGAAGCTCGACCCGACGGTCCAGATCTCCTTTGGGGCTATACCGATGAACAGCTCCTCCGAAGATCAGGCATATCCATAATCCGCCCTCGGCATCGACGCAAATTCCATCGGGACGCCCAAGGCCGTCCTCGATGGTGACCAGTCGGCGACGATTGGATATGAATCCGGAATCCAGATCGTAATCAAACACGTCGACTCCAAGGGTCGGCGTGTCCACA
Organism: Actinomycetes bacterium; assembly: GCA_021785315.1. Next base: position 1,114 of record JAJYFX010000014.1, read on the forward strand.
TAATACATTGACCGCCCGTCTGGACTCCAGGCAAGTCCGTTAGAGACGGTGACACCTCCCAGCATTACCGTCAACTCCAAGTCATCATCAAGCCTGTATAGAGATGCCGCCCCCGGAGTTCTCTCCTCGGTGAGAGAACCGACCCAAAATCGTCCTCGCCGATCGCACAGTCCATCGTTGAAGCGAGCGCTTAGAGGGAAGTCGGCTGGACGGGAAACCGTCCTGACCTCGCCTCCCCAGGTGTCATTTTGGACTAATTCCCTCTCCAGTGCAATCAGAAGCCCTCCATTCTCACGCGGAATTGCGACGCCAACCTGTGACGACATTAAATCCGATTCGTCAACGCCGGTCACCGGATCATACCTATGAACCTCCCGCCTGGGAATGTCGACCCACAGAAGCTTCTCCGAGGCTGGATCCCAAATTGGCCCTTCACCAAGGGAAGCGCGTGATTTGAGTGCGATATCGGCCGGCATGCCTACCATTGGATGTCTTTCCTGGTTATCACCCCGACGGCTTCCAGGTCGTTGGCAAAACTTTCGAGGTCAGAACCAGACAAGGTTGGGTTGGGGAAAGCCGCATGCGCAGAGCACAGTCCCTGAAGGGAAAGAGCGGCTTTCCACCCGCTTGGAAAACCCGCCCTGCGGCAAACACCTACAATCACCATCAACCTGGATTGCAGCTCTCTGGCTTTCTGCCACTCTTCGGCGAGAACGGCATTCCAAAGCGCTGTCACAATTTCGGGAACAAGATTGACCGAAGCGGCTATCGTCCCAGAACCTCCGAGAACTCCGCTTGCCAAGAGCAGGGTGTCACTGCCCGTAAGGAGAGAGAACGACGTCCCTCGCGTGGCATCGAGAACGGTCTCGAAATACTCCAGGTCGCGGCTCGAATCCTTCATCCCGATTACACGGCTGTCACAGGCAAGCGAAGCGACGATATCCGGTGAAATAGCGATCTTGGTAAACGATGGGATGTTGTACAGAAGGATCGGAAGCGATGAACGTTCGGCCACACTCTCGTACCATTTTGCGACGGCGGAAGGGCCGTGGTGATAGTAGAAAGGGGTAGTGATCAGTGCGGCGTCAGCACCGGCATCAGCGTAGGCCTCTATATCCGCCAAAGTGTCACCAAGGGTGTTTGAAATCACTGCTGGGATGTTCCAGACACCTGGTGGAATCAGCGATGAAAGGATAGAGGTTATTTGGAATCGGGAGTCCCTGTCTAATAGCGGACCCTCGCCGGTGGAACCCACAGGACATAGTCCAGAGAGCGAGCACGACAGAAGTCTCTCTACTAGGCGCTCAAGTGAGGTGCGGTCTATGTTCCCACTCTCATCCAACGGAGTGACTAAAGCGGCCATGACGCCTGTTGGCAAACCCGACATTTTGATTCCAATCTCCCGTCTTCCCCAGTGAACAGCACGAGCTCCGTAATTCCAAATCGCCAATCCTGGCGATTCTCATAAGTGGGCCGCGGAGCCTGCATCCCCACATCGAAACACTTGGCCAGATATTCAACCGAAGTCTTCGAACCTCAACAGGCCAGCTACTAGAGGAGGCCAGACGCCTTCGCACGACACAGCTCTTCCTTAATGCGATTGTAAACCACCTGCACCTCTTCGTCGCTCAGGTTCGCTGGATTTACGATGAGGGCGTTTACATCCAGAAGGGAGTCATTCAGGGCCACTCTCCGCTCACCTTCCTCGAGTGCGGTTAGCAGATCCTTTGCACCGAACCTCCCGTTGGGATCATCCATTTTCAAGACAACACAAGGTACAGGGCGACCGTTGGGAAGTTTTGCCCGATATTCGACCACCACTCCATCAATGGAGTCCAACTCGCTCGCAAGTTCCTGCATCAACCTACTCCAGCGCAGATAATCTTCGTCGTGATCACGGGCCCGAAAGCGTTCGATGGCCGTGAGAAGACCTATTATCTCCTCCTTCGCAACTTTCATCGGACGCCCAAGTCCATGCCTGGGCAGACCCGCCTGGCCAACGGGACTGCCGTAGTCGAGCTGCAGTCTTGATACCAGTCTCACCAGCTCAGATGATCCACATACGAACCCCGTGGCCTGCGGCCCATGCAAGGCTTTTCCTCCGCTGACTGCGACAAGGTCAGCACCCGCGTCGACATAGCCTCGTAGATTTGAAATTGGTGGGAGCGAGTTAGCAGCATCGACGATCACCGACACGTCGTATCGGTGAGCTAGGCGAACCACCTCCACTATGTCCAGACCAAATTCAGACCGCTCATGCACATATCCAACTGCAGCAACCGTGCCTGCTGACAATTCGCTCTCGAGTTCCTCGCCAGGAATGAACTTTAGCGATCCGCCAGACAATTCGAACATTCGAGCGTAGGGATTCAGATGCGACTCCTGCAGCAGAATTGTGGAGGGACAACCTTCCTCCAACTTTGGCAGGTTCATCAAGAGCGACTGACTTTGCCTCCCTATACATACGGCAGATGAGAGAGCGATAGCAGAAGCAGCTCCCGAAGTGACGTGGCCGGCCTCTGACCCAGTGAAATCTGCAATCAGCTCGCTCGCGGCGCTCTGAAGCTCGCTGATCTTTACGAAATGCCTACTGGCCTCAACCATGGCGGAGACTACCTCACTCTCCATCAGAGTTCCGCCGAACTTCGTATAATCTCCAGCGGCGTTGATGACGGGCGTAACACCGTATCTGCCGTAAACATCCACAGTCCGTACCTCCTATACAGATCAGGCCATCCTGGGTGTTGCATGGGATGGCCCACGCAGTTCTCCGATGTGCCGCATGGTCCGGTTGGGGTCCGCCGGATTGCCAGTTCATCAACTGCGTGGGCCCTAGCTCAAGCCCTCATCAAGAGACGCTGGGGCTTTCTCGCGGCTAGAGCAGTAGACCTGACGCCTATGCGCCGAACCCTGCCGCTTTCCCGCCTGCTAAACCGTACTTGGGATTCCAGAAGGACGTCACTGGCACCGATTGAGTAAGCAAGCCCATGCTTACGAACATACTCTCTTCAGTCTTAAGCCAAGATGCCACTGTTCCGTTTTTGTAGTCCGTTACAAGTTGTTTCGAAGGGACCAATACCGTCCCTTTTGCTCCAGGGGTGAGAGCGCTCACTGGCAATCTCACGAACTTGCTCACAACTGGAAGCATGGCCTGAGAGTTGTTGATGTAGTACTGGTTAGCCTGCAATTCAGCCTGCATGAAACGAGAAACCGCTCCGGGATGGGCAGCGACAAACGAAGGGTTTGCCACCCAGACATCGGTCAGCGCAACCTTGGGGTAGAAGGCCTTATCGCTCGCTATCACTTTTAAGCCGGGAATGCCGGACTTCATGGCTCCGATGTAGTGACCCCACACCGACGCTGTCGACGCTTTATGGCTGATCATGGCGATCACTGAACTCGACGGTGTGACGTTCTGTATATTCACCGAACTCAAGGAAAGTCCTACTTTCTTGAGTGCCAAGTAGAGAAGCATCTCTCCGGAGGTGCCGACTGGCGTAATGACCGTGTGACCCTTCAAATCCGAGACCGAACTAACCGACGGAGAGTCGGACACCAAGGCGTCATCCGCGCTAATGTCGTCCACTCCAATGACGTCGGCTCTGCCCTTCGCCGCAAGGTAAAGGGCACCTGGTCCTATGAACGCGATGTCAATATTCCCTGAAGCCATCGCGTCGATAGCCGGCGGTCCAGATTGAAACATCGTGGTGCTTACCTTAAGCCCGGCCTTTGAGAAATACCCTTGGTTCAGACCGACAGCCAAATTTTGAGCTCCGTCAAAACCATCGATGAATCCAACTGAAACCGATTCCGGTGCCTTAGCGGCGGTAGTTGCCGTAGAGGATGAGGAGGCTGGCGCCGCAGATCCACAAGCGGCTGCAAGCAGAGCCATAGACAGCGCCAACGCTGAAGGAAGGACAATCTTCCGGCTAAGCTGCACTCCCGAATCCATCCCTTTTGATCGAATCCGACGCTCAGAGCCTTTGTGCCTTTTCAAACATAGTGAGACCATTACAAACACCTGACTTTCATTTGACTAGTTGCTTTTATTACCTGGTTACCTGGGAGACCATCGGAACGAGAAGGGGAGGCTTCGCTGTCACTGCTTGTCATGCAAGGCGCTCCACAATTTGCGCCTTATCTCGCCAAACTCTTCGGTTATACGAACATCCGATGACCTGGGATAAGGCAAATCCACCGAAACATCGTTGACAATTTGTCCCGGGCTTCCCCCCATCACGAGAACTCGCTCCGCGAGAAAGATCGACTCGTCAATATCGTGCGTTATGAAGACGACTGTCGTTCGCCGATCGAACCACATCGCCACCAGTTCATCTTGAAGCCGGACCCGTGTCTCGGAGTCCAACGCGCCAAACGGCTCGTCCATGAGGAGAATGTCCGGCGCCACCGCATATGCCCTGGCAAGCGCGACCCTCTGCTTCATTCCGCCGGAAAGCTCCTTTGGAAACGCATTCTCCCATTGCTCCAAGCCCATTCGCTCCAGAAGCGAGTCTGAGACTTCCTTCTGCACGGTACTCGATCCACCTGCCATTCGGATTCCAAACTCGATGTTCTTCCGAACGGTAAGCCAGGGGAACAGAGCGTATTGCTGAAAGACAACGCCTCTCTGTGGACTGGGACCTTGCACCTTTGTACCATCGACCAGTACTTGGCCGGAAGTAGGTTTCACAAGTCCTGCAATCACGTTCAAGATGCTGGTCTTGCCACAGCCACTCGGCCCGATCACGGAAACGAAGGAACCCTGACCGATGCTCACATCAATTCCTTCGAAAACTGTGTGAACGGCCCCTTGCGCAGAGGTCAGCTTCAGTCCAATCTTATCCAAACGAAGCTTTGGCTCGTCAATCATCAGACTCATTTCTCTCCAACATCCTGCCACCTGCTGACGCGGCGATAGAAGATAAGGACCAGGCGGTCCATCGTGAACCCGAGCACCCCTATTGTGAAAATTCCTGCATAAACTACCGGGATCTCGAAAAGGGTGGAGGCCACCTGAATCATGTAGCCCAGCCCGTGCTGCGCTGCGATCAGCTCGGCAGCTATCAACGTCGTCCATGCCCCAGCAAGCCCCAGCCGAATACCGACAAAGATATGAGGCAAGGCCGAAGGGAGGATCACATAGCGGAACAGTTTGCTATTTTTCTCAACTCCAAGAACCCTGGCAGCTCGGATCAGTGTGGCATCTACGTGCCTTACACCTTGATGAACAGTGATCACAACCGTGAGAAACACCGCGAAAAAGATGACGGATATCTGAGCCTCTTTCCCGATACCCAAGTAAACGATTATCAAGGGGATGAGGGCAATCGGCGGAATGGTCCTGAAGAACTGGATCCAAGGCTCCGCAATACGGTTTGCAATGCTGTACCAGCCAGTTAAGAACCCAACCGGGACCGCAACCACCAACCCAAGCAGAAAGCCAACCAATACCCTCTCGAGACTTGCCCCGATATTCCTCTCCAAGCTTCCGGTGATGGCGAGGTTCCATAGAGTTTGGGCGACGACCAATGGAGTCGGCACAAGTCGAGCGGAAAAATACTCTCCAATCACATACCATATTCCGAGACCCGCCAGAAGTGAAGCCCCCTCGATACCGATTCGACTGAGAAACCTGGAGCGCTTACTAGAGAGATGAACGGGTTCTTTCCTTACGCTGCTGGTAACTAGCTCTGCTTGCACATCATCGATAGAACTCACCGATAAAAGTCCGTTGTCACTTGCCATCCTGCCTCCCTGCTTCCTCAGTAAGACGCAATTCATGTGCATACCAGCCGCCCAATGCGGCATTCACCACGCTCAACCCGCCATCAGCTGCGATGGAGGCACCGGATATAAAGCTCGACTCGTCGGAGGCGAGAAAAGCGCAGACGTTGGCAATGTCCACTGGCTCACCAACGCGTCTAAGGGGATAGATGTCGCTTATGAATTCGAGCCTCTCTGGTTCGTCCTCATACCATCGAGATCTATTGCGATCGGTGATAACGAGACCCGGACGGATGGTGTTTGCGCGGATTCCCTTCGGCCCACCCTCGAAGACCAGACGCTTTGTAAACTGCTCGATGGCACTTTTGGTAGCACCATAGGCCCATGAGTACTCTCCAGAAAAGATCGACTGGATGCTCGTGATATTGATGACTGATCCGCCGTTTACCATATTCTCCAGCGCCCAAAAACAGAGGTGAGCAACTGCCGTGAGGTTCACATCCAGAGTTCGCTGCCAACCGTCGTAAGAACCCGGGAACTTTAGGTCCCCGGGGAAGTACGCATTGTTGACCAGCACATCCAGACGAATCCCTCCCCGGTCAATCTGCGAGGTGAGGTGTTCAACCCCTTCGCGCGTGCTGAAGTCGGAATGAACTAGGCGGCAGGTGGCACCCATGGCCACGCACTCCTCAGCAACCTTGTCTACCTCCTTTTCACCGTCATACCAATGCAGAACTAAATCCGCCCCTTCTCGGGCAAAGACTTTGGCCGTCGCCGCTCCTATGCCCTGTGATGCTCCGGTCACCAGAGCCATCTTGCCGGCAAGCCTTCCTAGCCGCTCCGCACCGTCCCCCACGCCGGATGCCATGCTTACTCTTTATCCTCTGAGAGAGGGAACGGCGAGGCATCGAGGTCACTTGCAACTTGATCTACGTAGAGTTTCATTGTCTTTTTATTCTCCTGTTTTTACCGGCGACTTGACTCAGATTGCATATTACATGTAATATATCCTTCAGTAGATCGTATGTCAACCACGCAGTACAATTTTTTCCAGAACAAGATTACGAAGGGAGAAAGCATTGGCGCTTTCCGAACTGCCTAGCACCGATCTCCTTGGCGACGCAGTTTACAATCGGATCCGAGACGCCATCATCTCAGGCGAGCTCGAGCCTGGCACACCACTTAGGGTGCCAGCCATTGCCCAAGAACTGGGCGTCAGCCGAAGCCCAGTCAGGGAAGCTATCATTCGGCTTACAGGCGAAAGGCTGGCTCACAGCGAGCCTCGGCTTGGGGCGGTCGTGACCGAGATAAAGAGGCAGGACCTGGTTTGTCTGTACGAGATCAGAGAGGTCCTGGAAGGTCTCGCCGCGCGCTTGGCGGCGACTTCAATAGAGCAAGCTCCGGTCGAAGACCTCGAGGGCCTTTTGCACAAAGATGAGAACGCTATCATCCGCGGCAATATTGACGAACACATTGAACTTGATCTCTCCTTTCACCGATTAGTACGTCGGATAGCCGGCAACGCAGAACTCAACCGGGTTCTGGACCAAATCGAGGTGCAGGTGAGACTGGCAATGCTGACTGTCACAGTCACCTCGGGTCCACACCTTGCCGTCGATGAGCACAAGCAGATCTTCAAGGCAATTCAGAGCCGAGATCCCAACGGTGCGGAAAAGTGCATGCGCGCCCATATTTCACGCCTGCACGAAACGCTTCTGAATCAGAATCCTCGATCCGGCCAAGTTGAAATCTCGTGACCCGGGATAAAAAGGGTTTGGAAATAGTTGGCGCTCGGGTACAAGTGCTGACTGCGCCGGTGTCGGATGGTACGGCCATGTCGTTTTCCATGCTCTCGCGAAGAGCCACAGTGCTGCTTGAGCTTGAGACCCGCAATGGATTTGTCGGGATCGGAGAAAGCTGGGTAAATTTTCCTGAATGGGCCCCAACCGAGCGGGTCGCGACGATCACACAAGGAGTTTTGCCACTCTTGATTGGAGAGGATTCGCGGCGAATCAGCTACCTCCACCAGAAGATGACAAAAGCTCTGACCCCGGTTGGCAGACAATGGGGAGCACCTGGACCGATAATGCAGGCAATCAGCGCAGCAGACATAGCACTCTGGGATCTCTCGGGCAGATCTCAGGGGAAATCAATCTCCGAACTCGCCGGCGGTCGGCTGCGGGAAACCATACCAATTTACGCAAGTAGCCTTGGACCAACCGGAGTAAAAGAGCAGGGGCTTCTATGCAATTCCCGTGGCTATAAAGCAGTTAAGGTGAAGCTTGGCTTCGGGAAAAACTTCGATGAGCAAATTTTGACAACCGCACAGGAAACATGCGGGCCCGATACAGTATTGTTTGCCGACGCCAATCAAGCGTGGAGTCTAGATCAGGCGATCGCAATGGCCCCGATTCTACGCCGACACAACGTTGCCTGGATTGAGGAGCCCATAAAGGGAAACGATCTGGCAACCCTGGAAACCTTATATGAGGAGTCCGGTATTTCTATAGCGACGGGCGAAAATCTTACGTGCTATGACGATTTCATTCCTTACATCGACTCAGATGCCATAGAAGTTCTGCAGCCTGACTTGACCAAGGCCGGAGGGATCAGCGAGGTACTCTCGATTTGCAAATTGGCCGAATCAAAAGGCAAAAAAGTGATGCCCCACTTCTACGGTGGGGCGGTCGGATTCGGAGCGACCCTACAGCTGGCCGCGAGCATGTCGAACATCATCTCCATTGAATACGACATCCGCGACAACCCCCTGCGAGACTCCTTGCTGTTGGATCCGCCGAAACCGGTGGACGGCATAATCACCATTCCTAACGGACCTGGTCTTGGCATAAATCTGGATTATCAGGCGATATCGAGATACCTCAAGGAGATAGCGTGAAGACCACCTCGACCAATCAAACTGCCGTATATCTTGGCACTCAGCCCGTTCAGCCGATTGAGCCTTGGCCGATAGCTGTGACCAACCCTTCCGGAGGCACGTTGATAAAGGAACTACTTGGCGGAGGCAAGCTTGACGCAATCCGTGCGGTAGACGAAGCATCCCGCTCCATGGAAGCCTGGGAATCAAATAGCTCGGCGGCACGGAGCCGCACTTTGCACAACATCGCCAGTACGCTAAGAGGTGATGCGGTACAAGCCGAACTATCCACGATGATCAGCCTTGAGACAGGAAAACGGATCTCAGAAGCACAGGCTGAACTGAACCTGTCTGCTGCATTTTTCGACTGGTTTGGTGCCGCAATTGCCTCCCGCCACGACGAGGCCTGGGAGATAGTTCCCGGGATAGGCCATGAAGTCCGGCACCATGCAGTTGGCGTCGTCGGCGTCATAACGCCATGGAATTTTCCGGTTTCAATCCCCGCACGCAAGATAGCGGCTGCCCTTGCCGCAGGGTGTGCAGTAGTCTTCAAGCCGTCCGAAGTGGCCCCGCTTTCATCGCTTTCATTCGCCGAAATCGTCTCCTCTCATCTGCCGCAGGGAGTGCTTTGCACAGTTGTTGGCGAACCGACCTCCGTTGCGCAAGTCATGACCGGCGACGCCAGGGTGAGGGCAATTACATTCACCGGCTCAACCAGGGTCGGCCAACTACTAGCGCGCGATGCGGCAGCTAACATGAAGCGCGCTGTCTTGGAATTGGGGGGAAGTGCTCCATTCATCGTTCTTGACGATGCAGCGATCGAAGAATCGGTAGCGACACTTATGGTTGCGAAGTATCGCAACAATGGACAGTCGTGCATCGCCGCAAATCATGCCTGGGTTCCACAACATCTCTACGAACACTTCGTAGAGGCGTTCATAAAGGCAAGCGAAGATCTGGTAATCGGAGACCCTTTTGATCAGAACACGACGCTTGGCCCCCTTGCCTTGCCAAGTGATCCGACACGACTAGCTGAGCTGATACGCGGGGCCGAAGATGAACAGGCCACTGTAGTGCACACACATTCCGAAGAGCTACCACATGGGAACTTCGTATCCCCTGCAGTTTGTCTATCACCCAACCCAACGGCTCACATAGTAAGAGAGGAGATCTTCGGTCCAGTTCTTTCCATACTCCCATATAGCAACCTCGACTACGTGGTTGAAGCACTCCGGAGCCTTCGTTACGGACTTAGCGGCTACATCGCCACCAACGACATTGAACGAGCGAAGAGGCTCGCAAGACGACTCGACATCGGGATCATTGGAGTTAACACTGCAACACCCAATACGCCCCAGATACCGTTTTCCGGGCGAAAATTTAGCGGCATGGGTACCGAAGGCGGGATGTTGGGGCTCGACGAGTTCCTTTTCCATCAAACCGTCGCATACTCCCAAAGTCGACAGTAGGTAGAAATGCTGAGAACTCAGCGGTCGGCACAACGAGAAATGAAGGGAAGGGGTCATGTGTCAAGGTCCTGCAAAGAACACAGTCCAAGATCGAATGGGTCTCATCGGACAGCCAGAGGAGATGCTCGAGACGCCATGCCTTGTGGTTGACCTGGACATTCTCGAACGAAACATTACCGAGATGGCTAAAACCGTCCTGAGTCATGGGGTGAATCTGCGCCCTCACATCAAGACCCATAAAACACCCACTGTTGGCAGAAGGCAGCTCGACTCCGGAGCAATTGGAATCACAACTGCCAAACTTTCAGAGGCTTGGTCCTTTGCAGGCGCAGGCTTTGACGACATACTTCTCGCCTACCAAGTCGTAGGTGCCAGAAAGATCCAGAGCTTGTTAGAGCTTTCACGACAGGTCAGAGTTCGCTGTTGTGTGGATAACTTGGAGGTTTCCAAGGAGCTGTCCCAAAGGGCAGTATCTGCTGGTCTCAGACTGCAAGTACTCTTAGATGTGGACACCGGGCTTCAACGAACCGGCTGTTCACCCGAAGAGGCATTGGAACTCGGCCTAAGTATAGCCAAACTGGATGGCTTGGAACTCATAGGCGTCTTTTCGTTTGCCGGCTATAGGCCCGGAGACCCCAACCCCGATGTTCGACGTGCCTGGGCCCGCAATGAAGCCGAAACTGCAGTCGCTGTGGCTGCCGCCCTACGACAAAAAGGAGTCCCTACAGAGACAGTGAGCGTTTCGGGGACACCCGGGACCCCGTTCGCCATTGAGGTGGACGGAGTCACCGAGGTGAGGCCAGGCACCTACGTTTTCGGAGATATGAACTATATGCGACTTGGTGTCAATAGCCTTGGTGACTGTGCCCTTAGAATTCGCAGCACAATCGTTAGCAGACCCACCAAAGACCGGGCAGTTATCGACGCTGGCACAAAAGTGCTTGCATCAGATCGTCCGAGCGTAATAGAGGGACCTTCCTTCGGACATATGCCGCACCACGGCGATTCGCAAATCACCCGGGCATGGGAAGAACACTCCGTTGTGAACTTGGATAGGTCTGATTTCACAATTAAAGTTGGCGATGTAGTCGAGATCCTTCCGAATCACGTCTGTGTCGTTATGAACCTAGCAAATCACTGGTATGGCGTGCGTGATGGAGTTGTTCGTGAAGTTCATGACATCCCAGCCCGCGGCCTCGTCGAATAGGGAGTCGCTGTGACTGATTCGAATAGTACAATCGAGAAACGGGCTCTAACCCTAGGCATTGAGCTTCCGCCCACACCGCGGCCTCAGGGAAGTTACACGCCGGCGCTCGTAGTCAACGGCATGGCGTTCACCTCCGGAATGGGTCCGATGCAGAATGGAGTAAGGCGCAACCTTGGCTACGTTGGAGGAGACGTTACCGTTGAAGATGCGTCTGAGGCCGCAGGGATTGCCGTGCTCAATGCGCTCTCGGCACTCCGCTGGGTTCTCGGTAGCCTTGATGAAATCATAAGGATTATCCGTCTCAAAGCATACGTACGAAGCGCGCCGGGATTCTGTAGCCAAATAACCGTAATTGACGCTGCCTCCAATATATTGCTCGACTTGTTCCAAGAAAAGGGTGAACATGTCCGAAGTGCCCTAGGGGTGGCCGAACTCCCATTTGGCATTCCAGTCGAAATCGAACTCCTTGCGCAGGTCAAGAGCTGAACATATGCGACGCTGCCTTAGCCAAGGATGCAAAATGCAAAGATCGGGCAGGACTTCTGAGATAAGTCCTGCCCGACGTGTCCTTTGAAAACTAGGGGTCCGTCGAGCGACGCGTCCTTCTGTAGTCTCCACGGTGAAAAGGTGTATTTGGTCAAGTTGGTGGCGTATGTTTCGCTAGATGTCACCGCTACCATTTTCTATCTGCTACGCAACGGTCATCAGGCTGATCACGCGGAAGACATAGAGATTGAACATGGGCGGTGATCAGTTTGTTACCCACGACTATTTGGCAGCGAAAAAACCTTTTCAGTATTAGCAAATATGTTGTAGCCCCTCAACGTCGCTTCTTGTATTTTCGGGCATAAAAAATGCCGCTGAGTTCCAGATGGGGGGGGTGTTCGGCGTTGAAGTGATGCTTGGCTGTTAGGAAACCAAGTTGGTCAATGCGGGTAGGTCACCGAGTTGCTTTTATATTTCTGAAGCAGCGCAGCCAAGAACGCACATACAGCTGCATCATCATCTACGAACTCCAGGATGCAAGCTTGCTCATCTTCGTTCAAAGTGTAAAAAGGCAAGAGTTAGGCGAACCCATTTTCTAGCCGATATTCCAGAACGTCGAGGTAGGTGCTGTCTTCCTCTACTATTAAATCAAGTCCTAATTGCTGCTTTCCAAACCGCTTGTGATCCAAGAAAGAGACCTGCCGATAATTTGGCTCGCTAATCCGTAGTTCAGGTCCCTGAACGACCTATAGAGAGTGTTTTATTATTCTGAGCAGCGAATCTTTGTCTGAAATTGCTAAATATGTAGTCATGTATTGTGGTTTATAGTTTATTTATATGCCAGGTAGTACTTGCTATAGTTAGATCTATGTGATATAGTTGTCGACATGTACGTAGCAAAGGTTCCTAATCGGGGCTCACCTCCTGCGATACTGCTCC